>JBHHXH010000060.1:0-17702 GCA_046756925.1 Nitrospiria bacterium | reverse complement strand
AATCGAGATCAAGCATCCATTGGTCTGTTGACTTTATCGGCAAACTAACTATAATTATTTTGATAGCTTGCGGTATTTTCGCATGTAGACGAATTGTCCTTTTTCGGGATAATATAGGGGTGTCGATCCCAGCAAAACCACTTGTTCGAGGGGATTGAGGCAATTCAAATTCATAATTTTAAAGGCCGTTAAAATTGATCTTGTTTAGATCCTATTTCTGGATGCTCCACCTGATGATGATTTCGGTGGGCGCTTACTTTATAGCGGATATGGCAAACCTGTTCGTCGGGTCTTATCTGGAAGGATCATACGGCGTTTCAAACCGGCCGCAGCAGCCACCGATCATTCCGAAGGCCAATGAACCGCGCGCCTTGAAACAACGTTACGATATGATTCTAGAAAGAAACATCTTTAACTCTCAGCCAAGAATATCGGCTGCGAATACCCAAGACCCGACCGCATCGGAAGCGGAAGCCCCTGCCGCTTTGGCACCGCTGAATGTCACGTTGGTGGGTACGGTCGTCATGAAAGGCACGGATCCGTATGCCGTATTTAGGGAAAGCAATAAACAAGACCAGACCATCGTTCGCCGAGGAGAAACCATTGGGGAAACCGCCGAGATCATCGAGATCGATCGAAACAAGATCGTCGTATTACGGGGCGGAAAGAAGGAAATCCTCCAACTCACACTCGAAGCGGAAAAGGTCGGTAGAGGGGCCAGACCGGTGGCTCGCCGCGCGACGCCGCCCAACCCCAGAGCCCGACCCGGAGGGACGATTCGGCAGGTATCCGGAGACCAATGGCTCCTCGACCGTCGTGAAATTGACGACGCCATGAAAAACCTTCCGGCACTATTAACAAAGGCCCGGATTATCCCGAACTTTAAAAACGGTCAACCCGACGGTTTCCGGATCTTCGCCATCGCCAAAGACAGCCTGTATTCGAAAATCGGCCTGCAGAACGGGGATATCTTAAACCGCATCAATGGCGTGGAGGTCAAGGATCCTCAAAATTTCATGAAGGTCTTGGAACAAATCAAGGACGAAAACGACATTCGTATCGATCTGGTCAGAAATAACAAAAATCAGACCTTTCGATACGATATTCGTTAGGGAAAAGCCATGAAGCGCATTCCTCTGGCCTGGGTGTTCATATGGGCCATTTTTTTTGTGATCTTTGTCCCTGCCAAACCGCTTCGGTCGGAAAAAGTGCCGGAGCCAGCTGGCAAGAGAGGATCGAAGCAGAAGGAGGTCTCGCTCGATTTCAACAATGTCGATCTTCCCGTCCTGGTCAAACTCATTAGCGAGCTCACGGGGAAAAACTTCGTCTTGGACGAAAAGGTTCGAGGAAAGGTATCGCTTGTCTCCCCAAGTAAAATACCGGTTGATCATGTATTCGACGTATTCCTCTCCGTCTTGGAACTCAAAGGGTTAACCGTCGTTCAACGTGGAGACGTCTATCAGATCCGTCCCTTCGCCGAGGTGCCCCCGGAACGCTCGGTCCATGTCGTCGGTTTAAAAAACATGAAGGCGGAGGAGATCGCAAAAGTCATCCGCGGCTTGGTCGCAAAACCGGGCGGTCGCAGCCGGAAGCCTCTCGGTCCCACCAAAGAACTGTCGGCGCAAGTTCAAATCTTATCGGAAAAGGAAACCAACAGCCTGATTATCACGGCCACCGACGGCGATTTCCAAATCCTAAAGGGGGTGATCGAAAAATTGGATGTCCGGCGTCGACAAGTTTATGTCGAGGCGGTGGTGCTTGAAATATCGGCGGACAAATTCGATGAGATCGGAACGGAGCTGGGAGCCGCCTTCGGCTATGTGGGAAGCGATCTCACCGTCCTTGGGGGTTTCAACAATCAGCTCGATCTGGCCGCCTTGGCGAGTATCGGCAACGTACAGGGCCTCGAAATCGGCGCGATCAACATCCAGGCCGTGATCACCGCACTTAAATCGTCTTCCGACGTCAACATCCTCTCCACGCCTCAGATACTCACCAGCGACAAGCAAAAAGCCGAGATCGTCGTGGCGCAGAATGTCCCCTTCCCAGGCGGGGAAACCCAAACCGGCGGCGTGGTCACGACCACGGTCGAACGGAAGGATGTCGGCATCATCTTGCGGCTGACACCCGATATCCTGGAAGACAATATCGTCCATCTGGATGTGTATCAAGAGATCTCCTCCGTGCTGGAAACCGTTCAAAGCGAAGCGGCCTTGAGACTCGGGCCCACGACGAATAAGCGCTCGGCCAGTACGACCATTATCGTACGAGACGGCCGGACCGTCGTCATCGGGGGTTTGATCCGCGACAATCTCATCACCGTCGAACGAAAAATTCCCCTTCTGGGAGACATCCCGATTTTGGGCTGGCTCTTCCGCTTTCGATCGAAACGGGTCGAAAAAACGAACTTGATGATCTTCTTAACCCCTCATATCGTACTCAACGAGCAACAGCTGGAGGAAATCCGCCGAAAAAAATCCGGAGATGCCGCAGGCTTCGTCGAGGATAGGGAAAACCAGCTGGAAACCTGGTCGGCATCGTTTAACGAAATCGTCAACCTGCCAAAAGGAAAATGACCATGCACATCATTAAGGAAAAGCCAGAGACGCTTTGGAGAGAACCGCTTCCGCCATTGATAAAAAACCGGGTCGTTTCGTCCTGGAAATGAGGAATCAAGTTGACGGGAACCAAAAGGCCCTTGATCGGCCAAATTCTCATCGAAAAAAAGGTTCTAAAACCGGAGCAGCTCGAAGCGGGGTTGTGCCTGCAGAAGGCCGAAGGCGGGAAAATCGGCGAAGCCCTGATGCGCTTAAAATACCTGAAGGAGGAAACGCTCTTAAAAGGGCTCTGCGTCCAGTGGGGTTTCTCTTATGTTCCAAAACTTAAAGTCAACGAAATCGATCCCTCGTTGACCAAGGATATTCCACTTTCGTTTGCGAAACGGCATCTCTTCCTTCCTTTAAATCGGGTCGGTGGAACCATCCGTTGCGCCACTGCTAAACCCTTGAACCTCGCTACATTGGACGATTTTTATTTGATCCTGCAAGCCCCGATCGAACTGATGGTCGCCCCCTCCGCAGAAATCATGCAATGCCTCAATCAGACCTATGAGCTGGCGACCGAAAGTCCGGAGGAGGCCATTTCAGATTTTTCGGGAACCAGTTTAACGGCCTTGGCGGAAGAGCTGGCCGAGCCGGAAGACATCCTCGATGCCGATGACGAAGCGCCGATGATCCAGCTGGTGAATTCCATTTTTTTTCAGGCCGCCCAACAACGGGCCTCGGACATTCATTTCGAGCCCTTCGAACGGGATATCAAAATCCGGTTTCGCGTCGACGGCGTGCTCTACAACATCTTATCGCCACCGAAACGCCTGCAGTCGGCGCTCATCTCACGTGTCAAGGTGATGGCGGGGATGAATATCGCCGAAAAAAGGCTCCCCCAAGACGGCCGGATCAGCCTGCGCATCGGCGGACGTGAAATCGACATCCGCGTCTCCGATATTCCAACCGCCCACGGTGAGCGATTGGTCCTGCGTTTTTTGGAAAAAACGGACGAATCTTTAAGCATGAAAGACATCGGCCTCTCTAAGCGGAATCTCGCTACGATGGGACGTTTAATCAGGATGGCGCACGGGATCATCCTGGTGACCGGCCCAACGGGCAGCGGCAAAACCACCACCCTTTATTCCGCCCTGAATGAAATCAATGCGCCGGAAAAAAACATCATCACCATCGAAGACCCCATCGAATATCAGCTCAACGGCATCGGTCAGATTCAGGTAAATTCCAAAATCGACCTCACCTTCGCCAAAGGACTCCGGTCCATCCTGAGGCAGGATCCCGACGTGATCATGGTGGGAGAAATCCGGGACGTCGAAACCGCCGGCATTTCCATCCACGCCTCACTCACGGGCCACCTCGTTTTTTCAACCCTCCACACCAACGACGCCGCGGGCGCCATCACCCGGCTGCTCGACATGGGCATCGAACCTTTCTTGGTCTCCTCGTCGGTCATCGCGATCATCGCACAGCGTCTGGTCAGAAAAATTTGCAGGGAATGCCGTGTTTCATATCGGCCAACCGAAGAAGAGTGCTTGAAACTGGGGGTCAAATTCAACCCGAATCGCCCGTTTTTTAAGGGAAAGGGCTGTCCTCATTGCCTCAACACAGGATTTAAAGGGCGGTCCGGAATCTATGAGTTGTTGCTCATGGACGATGCACTGAGAAAAATGGTCCTCTCGAAAGTCGATTCGACGCAAATCAAGGCAAAGGCCATCCGAAACGGCATGTTGACCCTGAGACAAGACGGCGCCATGCGGGTCATGGCCGGACTCACCACAACGGAAGAGGTGCTTCGCGTGACCCAAGAGGAAAGCCTGGCTTAAGATGGCTGTTTTCGTTTATAAGGGCCTCGACCAACGCGGGAAACACACCACCGGCGTCATCGACGCCGATAATTCCCGTCAGGCCAGGTCGAAACTGCGGCAAAACGGCATCTTTCCCACGGATGTCGCCTCCGAAAAAGAAAAAACCGCGGCGCGGTCCCCGGCGGCTTTTACTTTTTTGGAAGGCCCGAGCTTGTCCGACCTATCGGTCATGACCCGGCAGTTGTCCACTCTTCTGGCCGCCGGGCTTTCGCTCATGGAGGCCTTGTCGGCCTTGATCGACCAAACGGAAAAAGATTCGGCCAAGAAAATCTGGGTGGATATTCGCGAAAGCGTTAAGGAAGGGAGCGCTTTCGCGGAAGCCCTGGGCCGTCATCCCAAGATCTTTTCCACGCTTTATTGTCAAATGGTGCGAGCGGGGGAGGCCAGCGGAAGCCTCGACCGGATTCTACATCGCCTGGCGGACTATCTCGAAAATCAGGTGCGTTTGAGGAACAAGATCTTCTCGATGATGACGTATCCGATTTTGATGATGGTGGTCAGCCTCCTGATCTTGCTCTTTTTAATCGCCTATGTCGTTCCGAAGGTCACGGCCATCTTTACGGATTTAAAACAGGCCCTTCCCTGGCCGACGGTTATCCTGCTGTCGATCAGCGAGTTTCTTCAAAACCATGGTTGGCTGCTCCTGCTCTTCGCAATCCTAGGGCTTTTTTGGTTTAAACGTCATATCTCGACCGAGGGGGGACGGCAACAATACGATCGGATCTCGTTGAGGATACCCTTGTTTGGACGGGCGGTTAAAATGGTCGCCATCTCGCGATTTACGAAAACACTCGCAACCCTCTTGGTCAGCGGGGTTCAACTCCTCAATGCCTTGGAGATCGTTCAAGGGATCGTCGGAAATAAGATCCTCGAAGGGGCCATTCAGGAGGCGCGTGGAAATATCCGGGAAGGCGAAAGCATCGCAGAACCCCTCAAAAGAAGCGGACTGTTCCCCCCCCTGGTCACCCATATGATCGCCATCGGTGAAAAAAGCGGCGATCTGGAACGCATGCTGCAAAACGTATCGGATGCGTATGACAACGAGGTGGAAACCCTGGTCACCGGCATGACCGCCCTGTTGGGTCCGATGCTGATCCTGGGGATGGGGCTTGTGATATTATTTATAGTTCTGGCGATTCTTTTGCCGATCTTCGAAGTCAGTCAAATTGTAGGATGAGGACCTCAGATGAAAAAAAGAACATTCGATCGAACAAGGGATCGAACACCGGATCGAACAAAGAATCGATTCATGAATCGATTCCGATCGGTCTTTCATAGCTGCAAAGATCGAGTCGATAACCGGCAGGGTTTTACCTTGATCGAAATCATGGTCGTCGTCACGATTCTAGCGATTTTAATCGCACTGGTCGCGCCCAAGATGGTGGGACGCACCGATCAGGCCAGACGGGTTTCGACCACCGCGCAACTTAAAAACATCGAAGGCGCGCTGCAACTCTACAAGCTCGATAACGGAACCTATCCCACCACCGAGCAAGGCCTGGAGGCCTTGGTCGACAAACCGAATATCGGAGACATTCCGAAAAACTGGCGGGAGGGCGGATATCTCCAAAAAATACCGAATGACGCCTGGGGCAATCCCTTTGTTTTCTTGAGTCCGGGAACCCACGCCGATTACGACCTTGTCTCTTACGGCGCGGACAACGAGCCGGGGGGGGACGAAAAGGATGCAGACATTGAAAGTTGGAACTTGTAAGGAGTCGCGTCGGACCGCGGTATCGACGCTGGATCACAACGGCGGTTTTACGCTGCTTGAACTAATCTTGGTCATCCTGATTTTGGGCTTTACGGCCTTGCTGGTCGCACCGAAGCTCTCTTCCTTCGGTGCGGGCAACATGAAACGAACGATTCGGCATCTGAGCGGACTGATCCAACACCTTGCGCAAGAATCGGCGGCCACCAAACGCGCTTATCGACTCCATTTCGATCTTGAAGAAGGCGCCTATTGGGTGTCCGCGCGACAAGGCGACAACACCTTCGCAACCGCTTCCGATCCCTTATTGGCGGGACGACGTTTGCCGAGGGGAATCTCGTTCGAAGATGTCATCACCTCCCGTCAAGGAAAGGTCAATGAGGGCGAAGCCTATACGGAAATATTTTGGATGGGTCTCGAAAAGAGCGTCATCCACATAAAAGAGGAAGCGCGTGTTTGGTCGCTCATTGTCAATCCCTTGACCGGACACGTAAAAGTGGACGATCGGTATGTCGAGTAGGAAGATTAAGCGGTTTCGTATCGACCCGCCTGAAAAACGACATGGGAAACGCCCGCCGCCAGGAACGCGAATCCAGTCTCTGGGGGGCTTCACGCTCTTGGAAATCATGGTCGCCTTGACGGTGCTCTCGATCTCGCTCGTTGTGCTCCTGGGACTGCGCAACAAAGACATCGCCCTCTCGGCCCATGCGCGGCGGATCACCGAAGCAACACTCCTGGCCCGCTTAAAGATCACCGAAATCAAAACGGAAGGATTCCCGGACCTTGGAGAACAACAGGGCGATTTCGGCGAGACCGCCCCGAAATACCAATGGCGGCAGGAGGTCCGGCTGACCCCTTTCGATGCGGTCAGGGAATTGATCCTTCACGTCACCTGGCGTCATGACACCCGGGAGGAGGCGGTCCGCATGACCGCCTATCTCTTCAATGATGCCTGATCCGTCCGGCCCCGCTGGAGACCGTCCGCAAAGCGGATTCACGCTCTTGGAAATCATGATCTCATTGGCGATATTGGCGGTGATTTTCACACTCATCTACGGGACCTTTGAGGCCGTCTACCAAGGCGCCGAAAAGCTGGAGGAAGATGCCGATGTATATCGTTTGGCCCGATTCGGAATCTATCATATGACAAACAACCTCGCCATGCTGCATGCCAAGCCCTCTCCCACCCATGTTCCGACGGCGCCAGGTGTTCCGGCGGTGCCAAAGAAAGCCCTTGCCTTGTTTATCGGAGAAGACAAGGAACAATTGATTCAAGACACGGTGTATCCAAGCGATTCTCTGGAGTTTATGGCTGTCTCGCATGGGAGCACCGTGCCTGGGGCGCCCGAATCGGATCTAACCACCGTGCGATACGCCGTGCAAGACGAGATCCTCATCCAAGAAATGCAGCTTTCCAACGGCAAGGTCCTCACCTACGAAATCGGGGGGCCGATCCAAGGGCTCAACTTGCGGTATTACGACCCGAAACGAAAAAGGTGGGAGGACGATTGGGATGCCGATGTACGAAACAGCCTTCCGAATGTGGTCGAAATCGAATTCGTACTGGCGCAGGAGGGACGCGATCCCCTTCGATTTAAAACCTTGGCCGACCTTCCAATGGGCGGGCAATAATTCCCGATTCGAAGTGTCAAGCCGCTGAGGTATCCCGTATCCTTGGACGAAAAAAATGGATAAAAAAAGAGGAAAACTGCTATGGATCGCCGCTTATACGGTCTTTGGAGGGCTGGCCTTTTTGATTTTTTTTTATTGGACCTTTCCATTTTCTGTATTGGAAAAACGCATGCTCGATATACTGGCTTTAAAAAGCGGTTGTGTCGTCACCATAGAACAAAGCCGTTATTCCCTCCCGGCCAGGATGTCCGGAAACGGTCTTGCGGCATCTTGTCCAACACAAGGATTCGGACCAAGGAAAGCCGAACGGATCGACCTTGATATCGCCACATTCGACTTCAGCCTTGCGCCCTTTGCCCTGCTCGCGAAGCAGCGGGGCGAGGTCGATTTTCAGGCTCGAATCGGGGGCGGCGATCTATCGGGTCATCTGACAATCATTCAAAAAAACGGCTTGACCCGGTTCGAATTGAGCGCCCTCGATGGACGGGGACTCGATATCGCTAAAATCGGGGCCGCCGGGGCCGCCGGCCGCCTCGACCTGAAGGGAGAAGGCGCCTGGTCGCCGCAGGATCCAACGCAGGGGACAGGCCGTCTGACCTTTTCTTTGGAGCAAGGACGCATAAAAGAACTCCTCGGACGGCCCCTTCCGATTGGAGAGCTGACGTTCTCCATGGTCGAAGGGCGACTGTTTTGGAAGGGAGACCGCATCGTGCTGGAGGCGTTTTCGGCGAAGGGCGCGTTGGCCGATCTTCAAAGCGAGCTCGGCAACCTTCTGCTGCGCTCACCGATCGATAACAGTCTGTTGACCCTTTCTTTAAGGGCGGAACCGAAAGGGAGCCTCAAAGAAATGGCCACGCTTTTTATCCAAGGCTATTCCGGTCGGGAACCGATGAAGGTCCGTGCCAACGGCCCCCTGCGGGCGCCGCAAATTTCGGTGAATGGAAAAACGGTTCGACTCGAATCGTAATCAACTCGGAAGTAAAATGGGACAAATCATCCTCGGTCTTGACATCGGAAGCACATCGGTCAAAGGGGTGCGCTTGGCCAAGGGCCTTCGGGGTATTCGCCTGATGGACTGCTTTCAACAGCCCGTGGACAGAACGGCCGACGAAACAGCGCCCCATGTCTTAACAGCAGGACAGACAGAGGCCTTAAAAACGCTCGTGACGGAAGGGAAGATCATCGGGGGCGACCTCATCGCCTTATCGCTGCCGGGAAACCTGATTTCAAGCCGCGAATTGTTCCTCCCCTTTTCGGACCCAAAGAAGCTGGAGCAAATTGTTCCTTACGAAATCGAAGGAGAACTGCCTTTCGGTCTCGAAGACCTGACGGTTGACTACATGCTGCTTCAAAAATGCCAAGCGGATCCGTCCCCTGAGGACGCATCGGCCCAGAGCCGCCTCCTGGTGTTCGCCATACAAAACGACATCTTGCGGGGCTATTTAGATGCGCTTCAGCAAATCGGCATCGATCCGGCTTGGGTCGGTCCCGATCCGCTGGCGCTTTTTGCTTTCTCCCGATATTGTCTCGAAAGCGGATCTGAGGATGCAGACAGCCGGACCGAAAACCTGATGATCGATATCGGCGCGACCAGAACCGTGCTCTGCGATACCCAGGGCGGCGCACTTCAATGGATTCGGACCCTCCCGATGGGAGGCGACCGATTGACCGCCACCCTGCAAAAACGATTCGATTTAAGCTGGGAAACCGCCGAAATGCGGAAAACGGAGGCCGATCCCTATGCCAAGCCGTCCAAGCTTCCCGAGACACAAGAGACACCCACCCTGGAAAAGGATCTGGGGCGATGGATCCTGGAAATCGAAAAAACCCTCCGCACCCTGTCTCCACATCCCGGCCTGAAGTCTACCGAAGCCGAAGGGAGGGCAAGGGCGCGTTTTTTCCATCTCTGCGGAGGCGGCGCCAGGCTCGGCGGGCTTCGAGAGGCACTTTCGAAGATCCTCGACATGTCGCCGGCGCCCGTCGATCTGGGACCCGGTAGCCGGATCGCTTCGATCGAGGGCATAGAGGGCATCGATGCCGACCTGATTTCATCGGACTACGCGCAGGCTTTCGGATCGGCCTTTCAGGAAAGCGACGGTCCGCCGATCAACTTCCGGAAAGGAGTCTTTGTGTTTGGAAAAGAGGCGATCGAAAAAAGGCGGCGCTTCGTGTCGGTCGGCCTGGTCGCCTTGTTCCTGCTGGGCTTGATGGGCGCCGATTTCTACTTCCGATACGCCTTGAAAGAACAACGGTATCAGGCCTTAAAGGAAAATGTCCGCAGCACGTTCAGCGAAACTTTTCCGAACATCCGTAATGTGGTGAACGAAGTCGACCAAACCCGAACGGCGATCACCGCGCTTAAACAAACCGAGGCCTTTCTGGGCCTGGGAGAGATGAGCCCGCTCGACGTATTGACCGAAGTGACCGCGGCCGTTCCGGAAGGCGTTAAGATCGATGTATTCGACATCGTGATCGACAGCGGTAACGTACGCATTCAAGCGCAAACCGACTCCTTCGAATCGGTCGATCGAATCCGGGGCGGACTGATGGGCGGAAAAACCTTCCGAAACGTCGAAGTCAGCGACGCAAAGGTGATGGCGGATCAATCGCGGGTTCGTTTCCGCATCAAGATGTCGGTGGCCGAAAGGAAAGATCTTGGAAAAAACAGGCCTTCTTAAAGGCATCGATCAGTTTTTGTTGCGTCTTTCCCCCCGCGAAAAATGGATGTTGGGAGGGGGCGGCCTCCTTGCCTTGATCCTGATCGGCTACTTTATGCTGTTCGACCCCGCCTGGGAGCGGATGAGACAACTTGAAAGCCTGATACCGAGAAAAGAAAAAGCGCTCCGAGATCTGATGCAGTTGAAGGAGGAGTGGTCAGCCGTTTCAAAACAGCTTCAGGCCGTCGAAAACCGGCTCCCGCTCGAAACCACCTTCTCTCCCCTGTCCTTCCTCGAGGAAAACGCGGCGAAGAATGGGATAAGGGGAAATATCGCCTTCATTCGGCCGCTAAGCCCACAAACCCATGCGCCATACCGGGAAATCCCGGTAGAAGTCAAGGTGGAAGATGTCTCCTTACCGCAAATCATCTCCTTCCTCCAGGCCATCGAAACCGCTCCGCAGCGTCTGCGGATCAAACGCTTGGCCATGAAGACCCGATTCTCGGACAAAGATAAAATGGATGTCACCTTCCTGGTCCTCTCTTATGAAAAAATATCGTCTTAAGAACGGGAGGCCGGCTTGCCGGACCCCCTTAAAGGAGCAAGACGGTTTCGCCCTATTGATCAGCCTCGTGGTCATCTTCCTCCTGGTCGTGGTTATTTTGGAGTCCGACTTTCAAGCCCGGGCCGACCTCCGCGCCGCCGGGAATTTTCGGGACGATTTAAAAGCGTTTTATCTTGTCCAGTCGGCTGTCACCGCCGGAAAGGCACTTATCCGGGACGACACGAAGAACAGCAATGCTTACGACAGCCTCGATGAACTCTGGGCCTTTCCCATCCCCGATTATCCACTCGGAGATGGGGTGATTAACGGCCTCATCGTTGACGAAGAACGGAAAATAAATCTCAATAAACTTCTGCCCCCGCCGAATGTCAGTGGGATCCAAAACGTGTCGCCCGGGAGAAGGGACCAGCTGACACGCCTTTTTGAACTGTTGGAAATCGATCCGGATGTGGTCGATCCGATTATCGACTGGCTGGATGCCGACAGTGAAGCCCTGCCCTTCGGGGCGGAAGAAGAAACCTATCAACTCCGGGATCCACCCTACGCGCCAAGAAACGGCCCCTTGGAAACCCTTCGGGAGCTCCACATGGTCCACGGCATCACCCCTGAGATTTATCGAAAAATCACACCCTATCTCACAATCTACGGGAGCGGAAAAGTCAATGTCAACACAGCGGATACCCTCGTGCTTCAAAGCTTCGACGAGGGCATCGACGAAACCGAAGCCCGGCGCATCATGGAAAAACGGCCCTTTGAAAAATTACAAGGAGAAAGAAGCTTCCCCAATCATATCCAAAAGCAACTCAGTGGGGTCTATCAGGCCATGTTTAAGGCCGGGAGTCTCAACTGGATCACCAATCGGAGCGATTCCTTTCTGCTGACGGCCGAAGGACGGGTCGGCAACACCCGCAAGACCGCCCATGCCGTTGTGGAACGAAACGGAAAATTCCACTATTTTCGTATCGATTAAGACCCGCCACCCACATCTTTTCCACAGGATATATTCAATAACTCCACAATATCCTGTTGATCGAAAAATTTTGTCCTCAATATATTGTATTTTCCCCTTGACAAGCGAAAACGATTCCTATATAGGGTAGCTATAAGGGTCATGAGCGTTCGTCATGACCCATTTGGGATACATAACGATACCAACCAAATGGAGGGGAGATGGAAACGACAAGGCAAAACGGAACCGTATCGGCGCAAGAGAGGACAAAGACCTTCCAAAGAGAGGAAACGATAAAAGACGAGGACAAATCGGAGAAAAGTGGATCGCAAAGTGAGCCGGCACTCTCTCAAAATGCGCTTCGTGTCTTAGAAAAACGCTATTTGGCCAAGGGGCCGGACGGTCTCGCGTGTGAAAACCCTTCCAGTCTATTTCGTCGTGTTGCGAAGAATATCGCCCTCGGTGATCGGATCTATAACCCGGAAGCCGATCTGGCCAAAACCGAAGAGCTGTTTTATCGATTGATGGCCGATTTAAAATTTCTCCCGAATTCTCCCACCTTAATGAACGCCGGAAGAGACCTCCAGCAGCTTTCGGCCTGTTTTGTCTTGCCGGTTGAAGACTCGATGGAATCAATCTTCGAAACCGTCAAACAAGCCGCGATTATTCATAAATCGGGCGGCGGCACCGGTTTTTCGTTCTCCAGGCTGCGACCGAAGGACGACGTGGTCCGGACCACCGGCGGCGTCGCCTCCGGTCCGATCTCGTTTATGAAGGTCTTCAACCATGCCACGGAAGCCGTCAAACAAGGCGGCACCCGCCGGGGCGCCAATATGGGCATTCTCCGGGTAGACCATCCCGACATCCTCGATTTTATTTCGTGCAAGGAAGACACAAAAGAAGTCACCAATTTCAACATCTCCGTCGCCATCACAGACCGCTTTATGGAAGCCTACAAAAAGGGGGAGGCATACGAACTGGTTTCACCCAGATCGGGGGCGGTCGTCAAGAAAATTCCCGCCCGGGAGGTTATGGACAAAATCGCCCAACATGCCTGGCAAACCGGAGAACCGGGTCTTTTCTTTATCGATGTGACCAACCGCACCAACCCGACCCCGCACATCTCCGAGATCGAAGCCACCAATCCCTGCGGAGAGCAGCCGCTGCTTCCTTTCGAAAGCTGTAATCTCGGCAGTATCAACCTCGCGGAACATTTGGTTGAAGTGGATGGTTACCACCGCGTTGACTGGGCCGCATTGGAAAAAACCGTCCGAACTTCCGTACACTTTTTGGACAATATCATCGACATGAACAACTACCCGATCCCTGAAATAGAAAAGGTGACCAAAGGGAATCGAAAGATCGGCTTGGGCGTCATGGGCTTCTCCCGCATGCTCTTTAAGCTCGAGATTCCATACAACTCCGAAAAGGGAGTGGAGATGGCCCGGATGATCATGGGTTTCATCCAAGACATCGCCCGGGATGAGTCCTCGCGTATGGCTGAAAAACGGGGTGTCTACCCCTACTGGGAAGGGTCGCGTCATGAAGCCCAGGGCCTGCGGCTTCGGAATGCCTACCTCACAACGGTGGCGCCGACCGGCACCATCTCGATGATTGCCGATACCTCCGGAGGATGTGAACCGGAATTTTCCCTGATTTGGTACAAAAACGTCATGGACGGCGACCACCTCCCCTACGTGCTGGACTATTTCATTGAGGTCGCCAAGCGAGAAGGCTTCTACAACGAAGATCTTCTTAACAAAATACAAGAGAACAAGGGATCGGTAAAGGGCATCGACACAGTTCCCCAATATTGGCAGGATATCTTCGTCACCTCTCATAACATCTCACCCGAATGGCATGTCCGGATGCAGGCGGCTTTTCAGGAATTTTCCGATTCCGCCGTCAGCAAAACCATCAATCTTCCAAAGAACGCCACGCCGGAATCCGTCAAGGAAGCCTATCTCTTGGCCTATCGTTTAAACTGCAAAGGGATCACCGTTTATCGTGACGGTTGCCGACCCGATCAGGTCATGAATGTCGGCAAATCTCAGGGCAAGACTCGGAAAGACGCAAAGAATGGGGCTCGTGAAACATTTCAACCTGAAACAACCGCAGCCTCCGGCATTCCGAAAAAAGCCTCGCTCCATGTCATCGCGCCGCGTCCGCGCCCGGACCGGATGATGGGAACCACCACACGGCAGCGGACCTCATGCGGGGATCTCTATTTAACCGTCAATCGCGACGAAAAAGGCAAGCCCTTCGAAACCTTTGCAACCATGGGAAAAGCCGGCGGATGCGAAGGCTCGTTTAACGAGGCCATCGGACGCCTGATCTCCTTGTGCATGCGGGCCGGTGTGGCGCCGCGCGATATCGTCAAGCAGCTCATCGGCATCCGCTGCAACAAACCCTACGGTGTCGGCCCCGATAAGATCCTCTCCTGCTCCGACGCCATCTCCAAGATCTTCAACCAATCCTTAGAAACAAAAGTGGCCGAGGCGCGTTATCCGGAACCATCCCCAAATGCCACTGCGATCGCGGATGAAATATTGGAAAACCAAAAGATCGCCTTCCCTTGTCCCGATTGCGGGTGCGAGCTGGTCTTCGGAGAAGGTTGCGAAAAATGCCGCCACTGCGGTTATTCGCGGTGTTACTGATCCCATCGTCTCAGCCGGAACTTCCGTTAGAAAGTCCATTCCCCGCGTACGGTCTACTGTTGACAAGGTCCTTCGTGTGTTTATGCTTCGAAGGACCTTGTCGATGACCGCCATGAAGACTTGTTCATCGGATCTTTGACAGGAGGCCTTGAGCGGGCTACAATCGGCAAGCTACAATCGGATGGTCTACATCGGGCACACCTTCTTATCCAGACCCAATAAAGAAAGGGATGGGCTTTTTAAGAAGGCCATAGGGCTGCCCCCTCACACCACCTTCATAGAGGCAAGTTTTGAACAAATCCGAACGGATTCATATGATCGCCGTCTGCGGCACCGGAATGGCCGCATTGGCTGGTCTCCTAAAAAAAAGAGGGCATCATGTCAGCGGCTCGGACCATGCGGTCTATCCGCCGATGAGCACCCTCCTCGAAGCGGAGGGCATTGTCTGCAAACAGGGCTTCGATCCCAGCCACATCGATCCCGGCGCCGACCGGGTCATCATCGGCAACGCCGTTTCGAGGGACAACCCGGAGGTCGTCGAGACCCTCCGGCGGAAGCTTCCTTATCTTTCGATGGCATCCGCCCTGGAGCGCTTCTTTCTCGAAGGGAAACAATCCTTGGTCGTCGCCGGCACGCACGGCAAGACCACGACCTCATCGCTCTTGGCCTCGGTCTTGGACACGGCGGGTTACGACCCCGGGTTTTTAATCGGGGGGTGGATCAAGAATTTCGACAGCAATCACCGGGTGGGGGAAGGCCCGTTTTTTGTTGTCGAGGGAGACGAATACGACACCGCCTTTTTCGACAAGGGACCGAAGTTTCTACATTACCGCCCCCATCATGCCATCTTAACCAGTATCGAATTCGATCATGCGGACATCTTTCCGGATCTTTCCATCATCTTGGGTCACTTCAAAAATTTTATCGGACTGATTCCGCCCAAGGGGCGTCTGCTGGCTGCCGCCGGCTCGCCGGAGATCGAATCGGTCATCCGAAATCTCTCGTGCAGGGTCGAACGCTACGCATCGGCTTTGGATGCAAGCAACCAAAAAGACGCCTGCGACTGGTGGGCCGATTCCGTCAAAGTGGTCGACCGCCGGCTGCAATTTGAGGTCTGGTATCGCCAAAAAAACTTAGGGTGCATCGAAAGTCCCCTGTTCGGACGCCACAATCTAAAAAACGCATTGGCCGTGATCGCCCTCTCGCATCACCTGGGTTTGACCTGGGACCAAATCCGGAAAGGCCTCCGAACCTTTCAAGGCGTCAAGCGGCGCCAGGAGATCGTCGGCATCGCACGGGATATCCTGGTCATAGACGACTTCGCGCACCACCCGACAGCCATATCGGAAACCATTGCGGCGCTGCGTCTACAATATCCTTCCCGCAGGCTTTGGGTGGTTTTCGAACCGCGCTCGGCCACCAGCCGACGGAATGTTTTTCAAGAGGCCTTTATCGAGGCCTTTCAAACCGCGGACGGCATCGTCGTGGCCGACCTCCATGCCCCGGATCAGATCCCAAGCGATCAACGTCTCGATCCGGGAAAGCTCGTCGCCGATTTAAAGACCCGCGCCAAGACGGCCTTCTTTATTCCAAAGCCCGATGCGATCGTCGATGCATTAAGCCAACGGCTCCTGCCGGGAGATATCGTGTGCATCATGTCCTGCGGCGGCTTCGGAGGCATCCACCAAAAACTCCTGTCCCAACTCAAAAATACCCCGACCGCCGACCAGCCGACCATGCCGAACTGACCTTCTAATGAATGACCGTATCACCGGAAAAATGAACGAGGGCCTTTCTTCGGCGGTCTTTCCGGGCGCCGTGCTGCTGATCGCCCATCACGGAAGCATCCGCTTCCACAAGGCCTTCGGTTTCGCCGAAATCCGGCCCAAGAGAATCGAAACACGCTTGGATACCCTCTTCGACCTCGCCTCACTCACCAAACCGCTTGCGACGGCCGCCGCATGCGCAGAGCTGCTTAAACGGCATGTCCTAAAACTGGAAAACCCTGTGGCCAACTATCTCCCTGGTTTTAATACCGATGGAAAACGCGAGATCACCCTCTTTCATCTCTTGAATCACTCCGCAGGCCTGCCCGATTGGAAACCCTATAACAAGGACATTGCACAGCGGGAAACGCGGGAGCACGGTTTTCTCGGTTCGCCGGAAGCCAAAGCGGCAGTTTATCGGATGGCGCAACAAGAACCGCTCATCGCCGCACCCGGAGAAAAAAGCCTCTACAGCGACATCGGCTTCATCCTGTTGGGAGCGGTGATCGAGCATGCCACCGGGCTCTCGCTCGATCAATTTTGCGATGAAACCCTTTTTTCGCGATTCGAAACCGACACGGCATTTTTTATCCCAACAAACAACCCAGACCCCAATTTATTCGATCGAACGATCGCGGCCACAGAAGATCTTCCCTGGCGGAAAGGCATCGTCCGGGGGATTGTGCATGACGACAACGCCTATGCCATGGGCGGTGTGGCGGGTCATGCCGGCCTATTCTCGACCGCCACAGGCGTCTATCGCCTCGTTCGCGCTTGGTTAGATTCGCTCGAAGGATCGGGTCCCCTCGACCGAGAAACGGCAAGGCGTTTTGTGACCCGGCAAGAAGGGGAACACGCCCCGAAAAAGTCTTCCTGGGGCTTGGGCTGGGACACCCCTTCCCGTCCCAAACAACCCGGAAACGAATCAAGGTCCTCGGCCGGCCGCTACTTTTCCTTGGCAAGCTTCGGTCATCTCGGATATACCGGCACTTCCATCTGGGTGGACCGGCAAGAGGATCTGGTCGTGATTCTGCTCACCAACCGGGTCCATCCGAGCCATGAAAACAAACAAATTCAATCTTTCCGGCCAGCCCTCCACGATATTATTTTTGAGGCGTTTGTAGGTGGGTAGAACAAAAACAAAAGGGTCAATTTGACCCCTTTAGACCCCTTTACAAACTCAGCGGGCCAATGGCAGGGGTTCACTTAACATTCTAATTGGATTATTTCTATATCGTGGAAGGAAAAACCATGGGTCTTAGGGCGCTCTTTCCGTTTGTCAACACCATAAGCGTAAACGTATAAACATAAACGTGTAAACGGGTCAAATAAAGTA
>JBHHXH010000059.1:0-18354 GCA_046756925.1 Nitrospiria bacterium | reverse complement strand
TACAGACTAAATCCTTTTAAAATCAAAAACTTAAACGTTTTTCAGCAAACCCTAAGTATTCGATAAATTCGCGGTCGGTTGTCCACCTATTAAACCTTATTAACGATATGGACATCTGAGACAAATAAGGAATATCCCTCGATCAGGGGGCATTTAAAAGAAAAGCAGGTGTCGTTTGAATACACCACCCGCATCAGGTAGATATGCTTGGATTATACGTCCGGCTTGATTTTGATGACAAGCGCTTTTAATGATGGAGAAAAGCGTGGATGACGCGGTGAGCGTTTATTGTTCTTCAAAGGCCATCATTTTTTTTGCCTTTTTTCTTCCGCTTCTTTTATATGATTTTCCAAGCCCTTGAATTTTTCCAGGGCGTGGATCCTCGGTTGGAGAAATTGGTCCATTTTTTCTTGGACGGGATTTGCCGCATCGCTTTTTTGTTCCAATCGGTTGGGTTCCTCGGCGCATGCAGTGGTGACAAACAATGTCCAAATATATAATAGGTGTTTCAATTTCATTTTCGAGTTCCCCCAGGGTTGCCGGATGGATGCTTCTCATTGAAATATACCGCTGAATATGCCTGGGTCAAGCGAAGGGAAGGATGGCTCTTCCTCACGAGCATTGATTTGGACGAGGTGTTATGATAATTTGGGGCCGGAGAAATTTGTATAAGCGATGAAATTCGTCTACTATTTTGGAAGAGCCGTCCAGGCGGCGGGGTTATTGTTGATCCTCGATGCATTGATCGTTTCTGCATTAAGAAACGAAAGCATGAGTTTTCTTCTTAAGTTTACCCTTCTCGGCATGGCCATTTTTATGGTCGGATGGGGGGTGCAGAAAAGCGCCTGAGAGAAAATTGCGTCTCTTCGATTCCTGATCTCTACTCTTCCTCGATCATGCGATCGATTTCCACTTCTAAGTGGATCTGCTTGCCATCTCTGATGAGACCCAAGGGAACCCTTTCTCCCACGGGGGTATTGGCGACCAAGCTGGGTAAGTCGCGCATTTTATTGACGGCCTCTCCACCGAAATTCACAATGATATCGCCTCGGAGAATGCCGGCTTTTTGGGCGGGGCTTCGATCCATGACTTCAGAGACCAAGGCGCCTCTTTGTCCTTCAATATGAAAGGCCTTGGCAAGGTCGTTTGTTAAGGTCTGAACCATCACACCGAGCCATCCTCGCGTGATTTTCCCATCTGCTTCGAGCATGGGAAGCACTTTTTTTATCATGTCTATCGGGATGGCGAAGCCGATGCCGATGTCCGGGATGCTGACGGTCGTATTGATGCCGATGACTTGTCCACGGATATTGTACAATGGTCCGCCGGTATTCCCCGAATGGATGAGGGCGTCGGTTTGAATAAAGTGATCATAAGGACCCGCTCCAACGACCCGGCCGACGCCGCTGACGACCCCCACAGTGATCAAGGTTTCTATGCCGAATGGATTGCCGACGGCCATGACCCATTCGCCGACGTTGAGGTTTTGAGAATCGCCGAGTTCCACTGCGGGAAAGGGTTTGGCGCCTTCGATTCGCAGGAGGGCGATGTCGATCTTTTTGTCCGTGCCGACGACGGTTGCAGGAAATTTCCGTTGGTCGAAAAGGTGGATGACGATCTCGTCGGCCACTTGATATTGGGGTGGGGGGGCGATGACGTGATAGTTGGTCAAGATGAGGCCGGAGTCATGAAATATGAATCCGGTGCCCAGGCTTCCGGATTTGACCTCGTCGTTTAGGTAATCTCCCAATCGGAAAAAGTCTTTGAGCGGACCGGTGCCTTCCCTTGAGAAGGTGTTGGAACGGATATTGACGATGGATGCACGTTCTTTCTTTACGAGATCTTTAAATGAGAAGGATTCGGGAAACTCTGTCATATCCGCACCGATAGTGATCGGCCTCTGCAATGGCGCGAAAAAGACAAGGAGGAATCCCACAAGAACAAGTGTCTGTCTCGGATTCCGATACATGATGCGCAGGTTTATATGCCGGATTGTCATTGTCCGATGGTCCAGCCGAAGCCGATTTGCGTGAGAAACGATGTCAAGCGGGTCAGAGAGTTTGTGAAAATCATGATGCCCACGGCAATTAAAAAGGCCCCGCTCGCTCCCGAAATCCAGCCCATGTATCGTGCCGTTTTTTTGAAATAAAAAAGGAAGGATTGAACGCCGAGTGAGGATAAAAATAAGGGAAGACCCAGCCCGACCGAATAAGCGGCAAGGAGTTGAATGCCGATGATGACGGAGCCGGATGTGCTGGCATAAAGGAGAATGGAACCGAGAATCGGCCCGACACAAGGGGTCCAGCCCGCTCCAAAGGCAATGCCGACCAGATAAGAACCGACATAACCTGAAGGCTTTCTTTGAAATTGAAACCGGGTGTCCTTGGCTAGAAAAGAGAGCTTGAAAATACCGGTGATATACAAACCGAAAAAGATGATCAATGCTCCGCCGATCTGGCGGATAATGGCCTGGTTCGATAAAAAGAAACGGCCGATGAAAGTTGCCGAGGCGCCAAAAAAGATGAAGATGGTGGAAAACCCCAGGATAAACATGAGGGAATTTTTTATGGCGATTTCCCGTGCACGCGCTTTGCCTTCCGGCGCAGTGAGCTCATCGAGGGAAAGACCCGTAATGTAGGATACGTAGGAGGGGACCAAGGGCAGGACGCAGGGAGAGATAAACGAGAGAAAACCGGCCGAAAAAGCGATCATATAGGAGATATTTCCCGTCGGTTCCATTGTGTTTATTGATGCCTCTCTTGAATGCGAGTTGCTCCGTTCGGCCTCAAGCCGCCAAAAGCAAGACCTAGTTTATCATATATCCGCCTTAACGAGCTTATCGACGAAGGCGATGGCATCCGGATCATTCCAATCTTTCGCCCCTAGGAGCCGATGGGTAATCACCCCTCGACGGTCGAGGACCACGCTTGTCGGGACCACCCGAACTTGATAGCGTTCATTGACGATGAATTGATTGTCCAGCAAAACGGGAAATGTAAAACCGAAATCCTGAATGAATTCTTTTACCGGTGCATTCGGATCGATATCGATCGAGACGGCCAAGATTTCGAAATCGTCCCGTGGGTAAGTTTGATATAGCAATTCCATCGAGGGCATCTCGGCTTTACAGGGCCCGCACCAGGTTGCCCAAAAGTTGATCAAAACAACCTTGCCTTTATACTCCGAAAGCGAGGACTGACCGCCTTCCAATTGTTTGATGGTGAAATCGGGCGCCAAGTTGCCGACTTCGATGCCTTCTATTAGAGAGGTCCCTTTATTTTTGGATGCGGGGTCTTCTGTCTTCGTACAAGCGGCGAGGATCCCCGCGATCATGAAAAGGGTTACACCGGTAAAAAGTCTTGCTTGAATTTGTAAGGAAGGCGCCATCGGATGATGCATGATTACTCCGACCCCGGTATCCGGCCCGCGCGAATGTCTTCCAGTGCTTTCCTGACCATTTCCGAACTTTCGGTATTGCGTGGGATGTACTGGAAGGCCTCGGTCCACGTTTCATCCGCCTCCGCGATGCGTCCGAGTTGCAGCAGCGCTATACCACGGGCCCAAAGGATGCTTGCATCCTGCGGCACGCTGATCAAGGCCTTGTCAAAGTGGAAGAGCGCCTCTTCCGCCTCCTCGCGGGTTCCCTTGCTTGGATTGCTGAGGATGATTTCCCCCAACCGGTAGTGTGCGGTGTAGTTCCTCGGATCGAGTTCGAGGACCTTTGTCCAGGCTTTTTTTGCATCGTCCCAGCGTTCCAAGGCCATGTAGGATCGCCCGATCATCATTTGGCCCTGAAGATCGTCCGGGTTTTCCTTGAGCTTTTTTTCCAAGCGTGCGACCATTTCCATCGGATTGACCGGCGGCATGGCCGGGCCCTCGGATGCGCCGTCCGATACAAATGCCTCGCGTTCGAATTTCCAATGGACCAAGTTGTATACGCCGGTCGATCCTCCGACAAGTAAGAGGCTGAGGGAGATGGTCGGTATCCATTTTATTTCTTTTAAAGGACTTTTGGAAGTTTTACGTTTTCGTTTGGGGGTGAATTCCTTCTTTAGGCTATCGAGGCGGTCTAAAACGTCTAGAAGACGGTGTTCGAAACCCAGCTTCAAGCGATCGTAGTCGGGTGACGAAAGCCGTCCCTGCTCGAAATCCACTTCCAGTTCCGAGAGGGATGCGGCAAGGGTTTGCCGTTCTATTTCGAGGTTGACCGACTCTTCGTCGAGGGATGCGGCGTGTCCCGCAACCAATAAGGTATCCGTTGGTCGAAAAAAGGGGAAGACCATTACGCCGATCACGATGAGCAGCAATGTGGTAATAAAAAAAGGAAACATCGGTTTACATCCTAGTTTGTTATCCGCACCGAAACCGGTGGTCCCTTGCGAGGTGTTGTTTTAATTGAAGGCACCCCCATGATTACATCGGCCCGGTTTTGATTCTGCATGTCAGCCTACAATATGGCGACGGCGGTTCTATTTGAGAGAGCGAAGTTCCTGTTCGATCCGCTGGCGTTGTTTTGCGTCGATCGGCGCAAGCGGGTCTTGGATGCTGGTGTTTGCCCGAAGGGTCCACTTGCGTAGGGTTCGGTACAATATAATGCCCCCCAGAGACAATAGGATAAAGGGACCGGCCCACAACAAAAGATTAAGACCCCTAAACCGCGGTTTAAAGACGATGTAGTCGCCGTAACGGCTGACAAAATAGGCTCTGATTTCATCCGGCGTTTCACCTGCGATGAGACGTTCTCGGATGATGTCCCGCATTTGAATGGCCAGCGTGGCGTTCGATTCCCAGACCGATTCCGATTGGCAGACGGCACAGCGAAGGGTTTTAGAAACTTCTTTCAATTTTTCTTGCAAGCGGTCTTCATCCATGGTCTGGGCTTGGCTGATAATGGGCAGGGTGGCCAGAAAAACGATAAGGGGAAAGAGCTGCCGCTTCATGATGCTGAAAGCCCTTCGTTGAGGAGCGGCTCGATGATATTCTCCACCATATGTGAATAGACATCTCCCATGACAGGTCCGATTTGTTTATGACGAATGACCCCTTCCCGGTCAATAACAAAGGTTTCCGGAACGCCGTAGACGCCATAATCGATCGAAATGGCCCCTTTTAAATCTACAACATGTTCAAAGTTGTTTCCGTGCATCGCCAGGTATTCCTTGGCAAGGTTGTCCTTGTCTTGATAGTTGACCCCATACATCACGAAGTCCGGATTGTTTTTGAATCGCTTATTGATGGCCAAGAGAAAGCGATGCTCCAATTTGCATTCCGCACACCAAGACGCCCAAAAATTAAGGACGACGACTTTTCCTAGATGATCGCTGAGGGTGACTTCTTTTTCTTCCAGCAAGGCGGGTGCAACAAATTCCGGCGCAGGCTCGCTGATGATCACGGGGGGGAGGGCCGTGGGATCACCCCAAAGACCTTTGTAGAACAGGACGAGTAAACCAAGAATCCCGGTCAGCAGAAAAAAATGCCATGTACGAAACCCTTTCATTTTTTGCTACCTTGTCGGTTGCGGAATATTACCGGAGACCTTTTGCACGACTTCAGCCGTGTCCGCAACGCGCGCGCGCGATCGTCGAACCCTCCGAAAGATATTTAAGAAAGCGCCGACGGCCATGATCCCGCCCCCGTACCAAACCCACAGGACCAGCGGATTGTGCAACACCCGAATGCGTGCCCAGGAACCGTCCGGAGCCACCTCCGGCATGGTGACGAAGAGATGACCCATTTTTATCTGGTAGATGGCTGTTTCGGTGGTCGGGGTTTGCGATACGGTGTAAAAACGTTTTTGAGGGCGCATCTGAGTGATGATTTTTCCTTCCCGGTAAATGTCAAACAGCGCTTCTTGTCCGGACCAGTTGCTCCCTTTAACACCATATAGGTTCGCCATTCTCAGTTGAAAGGACTTGAGGCCGACTTCTTCTCCTGGTTTCATGATCAGGATTTTTTCGGTTTGATACATCGAAGAAAAGATGATCCCAATGACCATGACGAGAACGCCGATGTGAATCAGGATGCCGGTGATCCGTCTTGGGTTGCTGCGGTAGGCCGAATAGAAACCTTGAAAACGGCTGGTCTTTTCCCGTTTCGCCCAAAAAGCGGAGATTTTGTTGAAATCGATGAAAATAGCGGTTCCCACAAAGAAAACGACAGCCAATGCCGCCAAGGCATAGGCCTTGCGCACCCCGAAGATAAAGAAAACAGCCGTGATCCCAAGCGAGACCATCAAGGGAAGACCGAAGAGTTTTTTGACGTTTTCGGGGCTCGATTTTCGCCAAGGGATATAAGGCCCGACACCCATTAAGAAGATGAGCCCCAAGGCGACCGGCATGAATACCGCGTTATAGTAGGGCGCACCGACCGAGACCTTTTGGAATTCCAACACTTCCATGGCTAAAGGATAGAGCGTGCCGACAAAGACGGTTGCCAGGGCCACGAGAAAGAATAGGTTGTTGAAGAGGAATACGGCTTCACGGGATACCATCGAGTCCATTCGAATGTTGCTCCGGAGTTTCGCGGAACGGAGCATGAGTGTTCCGAAAGACAAGAGAAGCATGAAGGTGACAAATCCGAGTATAAATACCCCCCTTCCGGGGTCTGCCGCGAAGGAATGAACGGACGACAGAATACCGCTCCGTACCAGAAACGTTCCAATGAGCGAAAAAGAAAAGGCCAGTATAATAAGAAATAAATTCCAAACCTTAAACATCTTCCGTTTTTCCTGCACCATGGTCGAGTGCAGGAAGGCCGTCGCGACAAGCCAAGGCATGAAGGCCGCATTTTCGACAGGATCCCAGCCCCAATATCCGCCCCATCCTAATTCGTAGTAGGCCCAATATCCCCCCATGAGGATCCCACAGGTTAAACTCAACCAGGCGAAGACCGTCCATCGCTGCGTGGCCTTGAGCCATTCCTCGCCCAAGCGCCCCGAAAAAAGCGCGGCCATGGCGAATGAAAATGGAATGGACAAACCGACATAACCGAGATAAAGGAGGGGGGGATGAACCACCATCGCCGGATCTTGCAGGAGGGGGTTGAGGTCTTTTCCATCGAGCGGGGCCGGGAAGATTCTTTCGAAAGGATTGGACAAAAAGAGAATCAGCAGCAGAAAACCATTGAGCACAATCGACTCGATCAATATCAGATATGGCATCACGACGGGTTGGGATTTCCAATGAATCAAGGTGGCCAGCATGCAATAAAGAGACAGGATCCAGGCCCATAGCAACAACGAACCTTCGTGCCCGCCCCAAAGACCGGCCACCTTATAAAAGATCGACAGCTTGCTGTTGGAGGTGGCATAGATATATTTTACGGAATAATCTTCGGTGAGATAAGAATAGATCAGTGTCGCCATGCCGATGGTGATCAGCACGAATGTGGAGATGACCGCGCGCCGGCCGACCACCACCCAGGTTGCGCGTTTTGTCCGGAGGCCGATCAAAGGGGTGATAATTCCCAGGGCCGACAAAACGAGCGCCATTGCCACCGCAAAATGTCCAATTTCAACGATCACCTATTTTCTCCCTCTTTGATTGCAACGCTTATTTATTTGAGGAAAGGGAGAAATCGTCAAGACCTCTCCCTCCGGTTGATACAAGCATTCGATTAAAAATACTAATCTACTTTCAGTGTCTTAAGCAAGCCTTTTGTCGGAAGTTCCGCGCCGGCTTTTTTCATCTCGATGGGCATGTAATCTTCTTCATGTTTTGCCATGATCATGTGGGAATGGAATACCTGGTCACCATCCCAATAGCCTTCCACAACCGCGCCTTTGCCTTCTTTAAACAAGTCGGGGGGAATGCCTTCGAAGGCAACGGGAATCGTTTTGGCGCCGTCGGTCAGGTCAAAACGGATTTTCAGGGTATCCGGTATGGTCTTCATGCTGGCTTCGACGACCATGCCGGCCACCCGCACTTTTTTTCCATAACGATCGCTGCCGAAGGTCACGACCTCCGAGGGCGTCACGAAATAGACGAGATTTTCCCCAAAATTACCAAAGGCGAGATAGCCCAGGCCGACAACAACGATTGCAATGCTGGAGAAGATGCCGACTTTCTTTTTTGAGATCACAGACCCGCCTCCGGTTGATAAGCCCGTTCTTCCTTAATCATAATATACAGCAAAGCCACCTTTCTTTCCATATGAAAGATAAAGAAGGCCAGTGGGATTAAAGAAAGCAGGTAGGCCGAGGTGATGAATCCGTAATTTGGATTCAGTGCGATCTCTTGAGCAACAAGTTCTCCTGTTTCGCGATGCCATTGTCCGACGACCACGATCGTTTTCAACTCACGCAGTATCTCTTCGTCGGATCCTGAAAATTTGACCGCGATCTTTCGGCCTTCTCCCGAAATATCGAAATGGACCGTGCCCTCCGCCGCGTTTTCGATCAAGCTGCCGGGCTCGACCATCCCGAGCAGACGGATGTGCGCGCCGGCGGGGCTTTCGAGCAAGGCCTTTGGAGAAATGGTTCGGACGTCTCGGTTATATCTCACAAATCCCAGAATACCGATCGTCCCAAACAATAGAGATAGCACCGCCCAGCGGATGTAGACGCGGGTCATCTTATCATGCTCCAGCTCATACTCCAGGGATCGGCGGCAATACGATTGTGCATTATGGATGTCCCTCGCTTAAAAAACGTCCTTGCTTTGCTTCCAGCAGGTGTTCTAAATACAGCATCTGTGTCCGCACCATCAGCATGTAGGTAAAAAGGAGCCCAATGCCGATCGACATGAGGATAAACGGCACGAGCATGTCGGGGGCGATGCTCACGCCCCGTGTCGAAATAGAGGCGGGCTGATGGAGCGAACGCCACCATTCCACCGAGAAATGCACGATCGGCAGATCGACAAACCCAATAATGGCCAATATTGCGGAAAAGGTGGCTTCTTTTTCTTGATCTTCCAGGAAGGTCCGAAGCATCAAATACCCGATCAATGTTAAAAAGAGGATGGCAAAGGAGGTTAAACGCGGATCCCAGGCCCACCAGGCGTTCCAAGTCGGTTTTCCCCATATCGAACCGGTGACGAGACCCCCGGCCGTAAAAAAAAGAGAAATGCCGGCAGCAGCATGCGCGGCATTGTCGACGATGGCATTGCGTTTCCAGAGGTACCAGATACTGCAGATAAAAAGCGTGAAGTATGCAAACATCGCCGTCTGGGCAAAGGGGACGTGGACGTACATGATGCGAACCACTTCCCCTTGATAGTAGTCCGGGGAAGAGGTCACCAGTCCGGTATACAAACCAATGCCGATTAAAATGGCGGCTGTGAGGCCAAACCAGCTTTCAAACCTGCGAAGCCATGCGATAAACCCGGTTGCGGTCATGATCCCCCTTCAAAACACTTAGTAATCCAAGATAAATTCAAAGATCCAAAATGAAACCACGACAAATATTACATCGAAGACAACCAGCAGTTCAATCCAATGCCGGTAAAGGGCAAAAGGGTCTCCACTTAAAATGCCGCGGGTCGACTCAACCGCCCCGATAAAAATCGGCACGGACAATGGGAGCAACAAGATCGGAAACATCACTTCCCGCGCGCGAATTTGAACGGTTAAGGCTGAAAACAGCGTGCCAAGCGATGAGAGGCCAACCGTCGCAATGCCCGATACTAGCAGAATCTTGAGAAATTGATCAAGAATATCGAGGTTAAAGAAAAGGATGAACAGCGGGAACAAGATGATTTCGACAACCAGCATGAACAAAAGATTTCCAAGAAATTTTCCAAGGTAGATGGCGCCTTTGGATACGGGAAGAATTTGGAAATATTCCATACAGTCATTATTGACCTCTATTAAAAACGATTTTCCAAGGCCGATGATCGCTGTAAAGCCGAAGGCGACCCAGATCACACCCGGCAATATTTCCTGAATCGTTTCCGGGTCGAGCGAGAAACTAAAACTAAAGATCAAGATCACGTTGAGGGCGAAGAAAAACATCGAGGAGATATTTTCCCGGTTTCGAAATTCACTCAGGAGATCTTTCCACGCGATCCAGCGGATGATGTTAAAAAAGTGCATCGGCCGTCATCATTTCTGACACTGTGATTTCCTTCAAGACATGCCGATGCAATACGCCGACCCGATGGGCCACTTCCGCCGTTTTGGCGCGGTTGTGGGATGTAATCAATACGGTTGCACCTTTTTGGGTGAAATTTCGAATGCATTCGTTCATCATTCCGATGCCCAATTCGTCTAACGAGGCATAGGCTTCATCCAAGAGGAGTACCTTCGGGCGGATCAGGAGGGCCTTGGCGATGGAGAGGCGTTTTTTCATCCCGGCCGATAAATAACGGCTGCGCAGATGGGAGAATCGGCCGATCCCCACGCGATCCAGCGCCTTCTTGATGTCCCGGTCTGTCGGATTCCACCCTCGGATGCCGATCGAGAATTGGATGTTCTCCTTGACCGTTAAATCGTCGTATAGATACGACCCGTGGCCGATTAAGAAAATAGATTCTCGGACCTTTGCGCGTGCACGGTTTCCGTCCAGGCCCAAGATTTCGAATGTTCCGGATGAAGGCCGGTGCAGCGTTGCAAAGATGCGAAGAAGGGTGGTCTTGCCCGCGCCGTTCGGTCCGAACAGGGCGTAACACTCCCCCAATGCGATCTCGATCGAAATCTCTTTTAGAACCAGGAAATGCCTGAAGGATTTTGAGAGTGATATGCTGCGGACCGCCGTCGTCATCGGAGCTGGGAAAAGGTTCCTCATTGCGATAAAGACAAAAGAAAGGCCTGAAATACTATCATGCCCCATGGGAGTGGTCAAGCCGACCCGGCATGACTGTGGCGGCGCCTAACGTTTTCCGGAGGGCATGTGGAGCCACCGCCCGTCATGGCCCTTCCCGTCCTCCGGATTTATAAATACGTCGATCCGATTCGCTGCGGATGCGAAGCGATGGATTTAAGGATGGAAGGTCAGCGTTCCGCCGGAAGGCTGATACAAAAGGTGCTTCCTTGGCCGGGAATGCTGGTGACCTCGATCCGGCCCCCATGTTCCCGAACAATGCCACTGACGACAGCCAACCCGAGGCCCGTGCCTTTTCCAACGGGCTTTGTTGTAAAGAAAGGATCGAAGATCTTATCGAGATTGGCGGGGGCGATGCCGCAGCCCGTATCTTTTAGCAGAATTTGGACCGCCCGGTGTTTTTTGACAACAGAAGGGCCGTCAAGGCCGATCTCCCGGTTCACGGACAGCAAGGAGGTCGTAATCGAGATGGTGCCTCCATTGTGTATCGCGTCGGCGCTGTTCATCAATAGGTTGACCAGAATTTGAACGATCTGGTTTCCGTCTCCCCATATAGGGGACAGGTTTGGGTGGAGTTGGGTTTGTACGCGGATTCTCCTTTTTTGGGTCTGGTGTTCGACGATTTCGATACCTTTGCGGATCAGTTGATTCAGGTCGACTTTCTTGCGATCCATAGGCGTTTTCCTGGCAAATGCGAGGAGGCGATTGATTAAGTGCGTCATGCGATCGATCTGCTCGATGATAATCATTAAGCCCTTTGCCGTTTTCTCCTCCTGCGTCTGACGGAGAAGCGATTCCGAACGGCCCAGGATTACATTCATCGGGGTTCCGAGTTCGTGTGCCAGGCCGGATGCCAAAGTTCCCATGGCCGCCATCTTTTCCGTATGAAGCAATGCGCGCTCCAATTCTTTTTTTTTCGTTATGTCGATGATCATTGCAATTCCATACGATATGTCTCCAGACCAGTCGAAGGCGGGAAATATGGAAATTACCAGATCCAACGGTTCCCCCATGCTGCTTTTGCCCTTCCATTGATGATCGACAAGCGTCTCTCCCTGAAACACGGCTTTGATAAAATCTCGCATTCTCCGGTGTTCCTTGGGTAGGATGAGGTTTTCATAAAAGGACGTTCTTTTCAGTGTACCGCCGAGTGTCTGCAGAAGTCCCGCAAAGGGTTTGTTCCAGTCAAGGACCTTTCCGGATTTATTAAAGGTCACGAGCGGGATGGAAATGTGCTCGAAAACCGAGCGGAACGTTTTTATCGAGTCCTCGGCTTCCTGCCTCGCCTCTTTTCGTTTGGATGGATGGGGCCTATTCGATGCCATGTGCCCTCCAATTTTTCTCACCTTTATTCTATACATGCGTCGTAAAGGAATCAATTTTCAGTCGATTGCCTCAACAAGCATGTCTCGAACAGGTCGCGGTGAAAAACGTCGCGGTGAAAAACCATGATCCCCTGGGTCGCCACATGCTGGGAGACCTCACTTGACCCTCCAAATACTTAGAGTTTTTTACTCCAAAAAAATGTATAATCTAGCATCCTTATCGAGATCGGAACTCATTGATGATGACTGAAGTGAAGGGAAGCATCCTCGTCGTCGACGACGATCAAGAAATGCGCCAGCTTTTGGTCGATCTTCTCAATGAAGAGGGCTATGAGGTTCGGTGCGTCGAGAATGCGGAGTCGGCCATTCAATCGATCGAAACCACGACATTCGATCTGATTATCAGCGATCTCAAAATGGATGGTCTCTCCGGTATCGATTTATTAAAACGGGTCAAGACGCAAGCGCCGGAACAAACCCTCATTATCATTACCGCATTTGGGACGGTGACATCCGCCATCGAAGCGATGAAATGCGGGGCGCTGGATTATCTGATCAAACCCTTCAAGCGGGAGCATTTGCTGTTGGTGGTGGAAAAAGCCTTTGAGCGGGTTCGACTCCATAAGGAAGTGATCCATTTGCGGGAGGCCATTTCAAAAAAATTTCAATTCTCGAGCCTCATCGGGAAAAGTAAGGGGATGCAAGAGGTCTTCGAATTAATTCGAAGGGTTTCCGAGAGCACCATCAATATTACCATTACCGGGGAGAGTGGTACGGGAAAAGAGGTGGTTGCCAAAGCCATCCATTATAATAGCCCTCGCAGGCATCAACCGTTTTTGGCCGTCGATTGCGCATCCATTCCGGAGATGCTTCTGGAAAGCGAACTCTTTGGCCATGTTCGGGGCGCCTTTACGGACGCCAAGTCGGATAAAAAAGGGCTTTTCGAAGAAGCTCAGCATGGGACGCTTTTTTTAGATGAAATTGCCGAAGTGCCTCTGAGTCTTCAACCCAAACTCCTTCGTGCGATTCAAGAAAAATCGATTCGGCGTGTTGGATCGACCAAGACCATCGTGATCGATATCCGAATTATTTCCGCCGCGAATGTCGATCTGTTCCGTGCCGTTCAGGAAAAACGTTTCCGGGACGATCTCTACTATCGCCTCAACGTCCTGCAGATTGATCTTCCCCCACTGAGAAAACGCCGGGACGATATTCCCCTGCTCGCCGCGCACTTTTTGAAACAATTCGTCTCGGAACAGAACAAATCGATTTCAAGGTTCAGCGAATCGGCCCTCGATGTCCTGATGAATTATGCTTGGCCCGGCAATGTCCGTGAATTGGAAAACGCCATCGAGCGCGCCGTGACATTGGCCCGAGGGAATCAAATTACCGCGGCGGACTTCCCCACCGCCATGACCCGCCAAAAAGAGGATGCGGTATTGATGGATGAAGCCATTGAAAAGATGGCCTCTTTATCCGATTTAGAGAGGCGTTATGTCGGGCGGGTGCTTCGGATGGTTGGCGGAAACAAAGCAAAGGCGGCGAAGGTGCTCCAGATAGACCGTAAGACCCTCTATCGAAAACTCCGCGATCAAGGGATTCGGCAAAACAAATCGGAATAAACCGCTTAGGAGATCACGACAGCATCGGGGCCGTTTTTAAAACTCGCCATCCGTCTTTGAGATCGGGTCAGGACTTTGTTATAGTTCCCTTTGTCCAAGCTCAAGAGCGTTCGATATTCAGGGTTCACCGAAATGAATTGGCCACGATGATAAAATGCTTGCAACGGCAAAAGTGCAACGCGTGTCGGAAGTAGGGGGGCTATTTTGACGACACAAGTCTACAGTCCGGCACATACACCTTTCGACAATGCGACAATTCGATGGAGCACGGGGAAGCCTTAAAACGGTTTAACCAACAAAAACGGAAGCTCAAGCGCCTTCTTGGAAAGATGAAATCTGCGCTTCCAGAGGCCTTGGATCGTGCATTCGATCGCTACTTCGATAGAGAAGACCTGACTTTTTTAAAGATGGAGGAAAAAATTCTCCGAATGGAATCGCTGATTTCAAGGTTGGAGGTCGAGGTTGATCGATCGGGGAGCCCGGCGATTCTACGGCAAGTTGCCGGACGAGCAAATTATATTGCGGATCGGCTGGATGAACTCGAATCCGTCTTATATAAGCGATCCCGTCGACGTTCCCGCTTTCCTTTTAATTTATCCGACTTTTTTAAACATACGACCCAACAGGATAAAAACGGATCCTTTTCTTCATGGAAAGAAATTTCTTCGTTGTCCGAGGCTTATCGAACCTTGGATTTGGAGGAAGGATGCGACATGGCCGAGGTGACCACCTCCTTTCGCCGCTTTGCCAAGAAATGCCATCCGGATGCGAGAGGCGGAGACCGAAGCGAAGAAAAACAACTGCGAAGGGTTGTAGAGGCTTATCAAATGATCAAGGAATCCCTCTTTGAGTGATGTGCCTTCCCCTTGTCACCGCGAATAAAAAACGAATAAAAGGAGTTCCAATCCAATCGGGAATCGTTTTTTAGGTCAGAATTCCCCCATTTCTGGGTTGCATAATTTAATGTAGGGGGTGATTTCCTTCGATATGTGTCTTGAATTCGGAGGTTTCATTTCGTGAAAAACCCAACCCGAAATTTATAAAAGGTTCTTGTAAGAAGCGGAATGGATGGATAGTGGATTTATCGGATGGGCGTGCGGCAATGATTTCGATCTCAGTCCAATGAAGCCGGTTTAACTCCCTTGGTCGTGGGGGCGTTCTTGCGTTTTGATAACATATCCGACTCGATATGGCGGATGGTGCCGCGAGGCAGAAACTGCCAAGCCCGTTCGTGAAGATAATAAAAAATAATCTTGGCAATGATTTCGATACTGCCGATTTCGATCGCGATTGTGGTGTTGCCGGTAATGAAATAAGCGATGCCGAAGGTCGTGGCTGAGGCCAAAATTCTCCAGCTAAATCCTTTTAGCAGACTTCGTACGTGTGTTTCGCGCGGCATTGACGTGCTTCCTATTTATAAAGATGCTTTTTTTTAAGGATAGGCTACTTTGCCCTTTTGGTCAACCGCAAATGGCTGTTGTTGGGCTCCAATCAATGCATGGGCCTTCCACGACATCCGGTTTCACAAGGGATTTTCTTTCCTTGCTTTTTCGGGTTCGATCGCGTACAACACAAATCGAACGCGTGCGGTGTCCGTCATTGTGTCAATTTACGGCCGATGTGCGCAGTGATGTTTTTTAGTGGATGTGTCCGTCTCGGTTGCTTGGCGCGTCCAATAAAGTATGAAATGAGATGATCTGAATTGAATTTTGTAGAAAGGGGAATGGATGTTTTTTCGAGTCATGGTGATGTTGATGGTGGGTTTGTTTGTTCCTTTTGCTTACGCGGAAGAGCCGCTCGTTCTTGAAACCCAGAAAGACAAAGTGAGCTACGGCATTGGTCTTGATATTGGCACCAGTTTTTTAAGGCAAGGTTTGGATTTAGACCCGAAGGTTCTGGCGGCAGGCATCGCCGATGCGATGACCAAGCGCGAACCGCGTCTCAGCCAAGAGGAAATCCAAAAGGTGTTGGCTGCTTTTCAGCAGGAGATGCGAGCAAAAGCGGAAGCTGGTCGGAAGGAGGTCGCGGAAGAGAACCTGAAGGAAGGGGAAAGTTTTCTGGCGGAAAATAAAAATAAGGAAGGGGTGGTTACCTTGTCGAGCGGTCTGCAGTACAAGGTTGTCAAGAAAGGGAGCGGGGAGACCCCAAAAGCAAGCGATACGGTGACCACCAATTACCGGGGGACTTTGGTGGACGGCACGGAATTCGATAGTTCTTACAAACGCGGCGAACCGACCAGTTTCCCGGTCAATGGGGTCATCAAGGGATGGACCGAAGCATTGCAACTGATGACCGTCGGCTCAAAATGGGAGCTCTATGTTCCTTCGGATCTTGCCTATGGTCTCCGCGGCGCCGGACAGTCGATCGGCCCCAATGCAACCTTGATTTTTGAGATAGAGCTGCTCAGTATCGATTAAAAAACGTGTGTTATCAAAGTAATGGGTGCGACTGCCATGAAAAATACATTGGTAGTCGGAACGAAAAGACTAAGTCTTTACCATCCGCCGTAAACCGTCACGAAATGCAGTGGCCCCGCCGTAAGCCGGGTGCCGCAGTCGATGATGCGCGCGGCCCAATGTGTCCAGGGCGGCATGTGCCGTAACGCCCAGCGCCGCGATCGAAATCCCCGGATAAAGGTTCAGGAAACGCTTCAAATACCGGATGCTCGCCGCTTTTTCATCCGAGGTGGGCGCTCGATTGGAAAAGGCCCCTTTTTTCCCTGCCGGATGCCAAGGGACCGCATTAAATAACACGGCATATTCCGCCAGGTTTAATTCGTACAATGTGTTCCAAACGATGGTTGCCGAAGGTTCGCTCCAAGGGCGCAAGCGCCTTGTAATCCGTTTTTCCAATCGTGGGATTCTGGGAATCTTTCCCTCCAGTAGAAGGCGTTCGGAAGTAAAGGGAATGCCGCTGAACCGGCAGCCTTGATATCCGGCCGCTTCTCCGATTAACAAAATACGGGGATATGGGCCGGATAGATGTGCGAGAAACCGCTCCCGCCGCATGATATGCCCTTTCGGGTCGGTTTCCGAGTCGCAGCGTTGTGCCCAAGGATTAAACATGCCCTGTGGTCTTGGTTGGGCAATCGACCGTATGAAGTTTTGTATCCGTCGTTTTCCAGTCAACGCGATTCCGTCATCCCAAGCGCATTCCATAATATATGGGGGTCGATAAACAGTGGTCCACAGGGTGCGTGTCGATCCATGCCGGGCAAGGCTTCGGGTTTTTGAGAACCATTACTAAAGCCTTGCCCAGGGATCCGTTGATCGATGATGTGGCGTCCCGGTAAGCCCTCAGTGCTTCAAGGGGCAGCTTGTGAAGCCAAAGGGCAGGTATAGAGGGCACCAGCCGATTGCGCCGGTGAACAAGGGGACGAGCCCGATTGCCCCCCACCCGCTGTGAAAATATACCCCCAAGGCCAGGATCGCCAGCCCGATGAATACCCGAATCATTCTGTCGGTCGTTCCTACATTTTGTTTCATCATCCTTCCCTCCTTTTATATGCGTTTTGGCTCCTTGTTGTTCTCTTATGTGGAATCATCATAACAATTGGAGGGATGTGGGTCTGTAACGATGTCACATATTCGAATGCATCTTTTTTAATAAGGCTTGTTTGTTTTGAACGAAAATCGCGCCCCTGGATAGGGTCAGGATCCGCTCCCTTTCAAAATCCTTGAGGATGCGGCTGACGACTTCCCGTGCCGTCCCCAATTCATCCGCAACGTCCTGATGCGTAATGGCGATGGGTTCCTGGGGTTTCGATTTCTTCAGTATCCATTCGGCGATCCGCCGGTCGACACGTTGGAAGGCGACCTCCGAGACGACGGCAATGACATCGGCGAGGCGTTTGGACATCGCCCCGAACACATATTGGCGCCAGATATCGTATTCTTGTATCCATTGTCGAACGATCGGCGCGGGAATGACGGCCGCGCGTGTTTCTTGTTCGATGACCGCGAATGCCGGAAATTTTACCCGGCTTAAAATGCACGAAGCGGTGAGGATGCAACTTTCCTTTTCTTCTATTCGATATAGGGTGATTTCCCGGCCGCTTTTGCCGGTTTTATACACCCGGACCGAGCCGGACAAAACAATCGCCAAATGACTGCAAACTTCTCCTTCCCAGCAAATAAAGGTTCCTGCGGAGAAGTATTTAATCGAAATTCGACTGTAGAACTCCTGTTTTTCGGCTTTCTCCACGGCGTGCAAAAAAGGAAAGTATGTCTCGAATTCATGAGGGCTTATATTTGGCATCTCACAACGACACTCTGACAACGACACTCTGAGAGATCACTTCTGCGAATATGCAAGGGTTTTTCGCTTCATCATGTTCCAAAATGACGTTTTAGATAAAGATAGGCAAGAGAGATCAGACTCATCAAGATCATGCCGAGGAGGGTGTAGATGAGAACGCGGAGTTTGTTCCGTATTTCCTTTTCGATCTGTGCATCGATTTTTTGCTCGATTTCGAGGATCTTCGTATCCACCTTGGCTTCGATGATGGCCATTTGTTCGGCCATAAAGCGTTCTGCTTCGGTTTTGGCTTGCGAGACGAATTCGTCCTTTTTTTGCCGATGTATGCATCGGTTTTTTCACGGACTGTTCGCGTTGCCTCGTCCACGGCATCCCCCGTTAGGATTGGAGA
>JBHHXH010000058.1:0-18900 GCA_046756925.1 Nitrospiria bacterium | reverse complement strand
ATCCAAAAATTGCTTATGCAGCTTAAACACTCTATTTAATGGCCGGGTTAATAATTAAAGACAGACCGCTCGTTCACCCCGTTTACACACATCCGTAGGTCTTTGTCCGAAAACAAAAAATGGGGTCAACCGAAGATTTGCGCCTTGACAACCAACAGGCCCATCCGGGTTGACCGGTTCAAACAGTCTTTTATGGCACTAATTTTTCAATGTGAACTTTACTGACTTTGGATTTACCAACCTTTTGAAATCTTTATAGGCTAATCGGATCAATTCTGTGTGGGAGCCGGCGTTGAAGGCAATCTCCTCATCCTCGGCTAAACGTTCCGCCACATAGACTTCCATGCCGTAAAGATTTCCAAACGGCGGCATGGCACCAAGGTCGCATTCCGGAAACTTGTCTCTGAATTCTAGTTCACTTGCAAGCTCGACCTTACTTGCGCCGGTTGCTTCTTGCAATTGATTCAAGTCTACTTTGTAAGACGCCGGCAAGACCGCCATTGCCATATTGCCGTTCATTTTAACGATCACTGTCTTAGCGAGCTCCTTTCCGGAAATATGTGCAGAGGCAGCCACTTCCTGGGCCGTATAGGCCAGCGAGTGTTGGATCGTTACATATTTAATCTTTTCATTATCTAGATAATCTTTTAGCTTACGGATTGCCATGATGACCTCCTTATTTTGCACAATCGCCTAAAGATCATCGTATCGATGATCTTGCTTTGTCACTGCCTGAAACGACTTCTTTGGGCATCCTGCCCATCCGATTAACAAAAACATCTCCCTCCAAGACACCTCTTCCTTAAAGCGAATCGAGAAATTCATGCCACGAGGTCGCCAACAGCGTCTCTGTAGTGGAATGCCCATAGGCACGTATGATCATGGCTGCTTTCTCGATCTGTTTGTGGTCATCCGATTCGACGATATCGACAACATCAAATCGCCCGACTGTTGCAAAACTCGTCTTCCAGACGACATTGGGACACTCCTTTTTGATCTTATCCGACACGGTTACTGCAATTTCCTTAAAATCTTTCGGATTCCTGAAAGCTTCCGGGGAAAAACGGCTGAGGATCACATACGAATTCATCTCACACCTCCATTTCTAAATATAGGTGGTCCACCTGCATAGGGACGATATCGCATGCCGGATCGGTCAAAACGGCAGGCATGCCATCTTTCTTGATTTGCAATATTTTCTTTATTGGAAGGCACACTTTAATTATCTTCGGAATCAAACGGACCAATCTATTCAAGATGTCCAATTTAAACGTGGCGAATCCTACTGTTTCACTATGGGAGAGAAGGCGTACTACAAGTTGAATTTTCGAAAAAAAGAGATGCCGAATTCAGCGAGAAATGGAGGGTTCACCAAATCGCCTGCCAGCTTCAATTGAGGCCCTCCGGCAACGATTCGAACCACAGATCATACAGCAATCGGTCTAAAAAATTTCTAACAAGTATATAATTATTTTATATTCTTTATAACTCTCACGAGTCAATCATAAATACGAGGAAGAAAAATAAAAATGACCAAGATCCGCGATTGGATCTTGGGACAAACCGCCAAGTCGCCCGAAAGGCAAGGCACGAAGCGATTCGACGACGGAGGTGACCTTACACCCATACGGTGAGGAGGCAGATCGCAGAGAACGCAGTATAAGCGGATGAATCGGCGGTTTCAAATCCGAAATCGCGGAATTTGGGTAACAAGGAAGGGCTTGTGATCTGACTCCAGCCTCTTTAGAATGAAACTATAGCCATTCATTTTACTTCATGTAAGCCCGCCCTAGGGCCAGTTGGGAGCATCACTATAAAACTAATTTTGATCGACAGCGTGTATAGGAATGAAATCTAAAGATAGCAATTCATCTGGTGAGCTTGTCACCAACAAATACCGATATGGAGGGAGACGATGTCGCTTCCAAAACAAATAGAAGAAGCCGTTGGTCGCCTCGAAGAGGCGATCTGGAAAATTGATGAAGCACGGGAAAAGCCACCATTGCCTGAGAACCAGCGGGAATGGCTGAGTGCGCTGACCGATTTCTCATATGCCTTATCGGAGATCCATCAGCTGAACAACGAATCGATTCATGAAAAGCTACACGCGCTTGCAGGACAGCTTCACCTTAAATCGTTTCGTCCATCCGGCCAACAATCGTAGCGGACTGGACTTTGCCTCATCCCTGCGATGAGAAATGACGAATGTGTTCAATTTCTGCAATGGTGTCTGCCGAAACGACAGCTGCGCTGGTCCGGTTTTCGGAGGGTGCGACGGATCGTTTGCAAGCGAATCGATCGTCGTCTCAAGGAACTCGGACTATCCAGCATCAATGACTATTGTGCTTATCTGGAGGACCATCCAGCCGAATGGGTGTTGTTGGATACGTTTTGCCGAATTCCAATTTCCCGGTTTTATCGGGACAGGGCTGTTTTTCAATTCCTGGAAAAGAAGGCCCCGGCCGAATTGTCTTCGGCAGCTGTCGCTCGGGGCGAAAGGGTATTACGGTGCTGGAGCATCGGTTGTGCCTCGGGAGAAGAGCCTTACAGCTTATCGATTCTCTGGAGGAAGACGCTTGCGCCTCGATTTTCTTCATTGGCCATTCGGATTCTCGCGACCGATGCGGAACCGGAAATGATTCAGCGGGCTGAGCGTGGATGTTATAAAGCCAACAGCCTTAAAGACCTTCCGGAGGATTGGAAGCAGAAGGTGTTTGAACCATCCGGCGATCTATACTGCATCAAGTCAGCATATCGTAAGCCGGTGACCTTTCTGTTACAGGATATTCGCGAACGCATACCGCATGAATGGTTTCATTTCATCCTTTGTAGGTATCTCGTCTTCACATATTTTGATGAGGCGCTCCAACGAAAGATCCTTCGGGAGATTCTCGATCATCTCGTTCCAGGAGGCGTTTTCCTCATCGGCAACACAGAGGATCTCCCGGGAGGAAACTTTGGATTAGAACCATGGTCGGCCTGGAAGAGCGCCTATCAAAAGCCCTTCGGGTGCTAACGCGGGCGACGCCTGTATCTGAAGCATTCTGATGATCCTGGTTAAACCGAAGGACAAACCAAAATTTGTTTTCGAGGATTTCTTTCAGTGCCTTCATTGGCAAGCGCATTGGTCAGCGCATATTCAAGAAAAAAGAATCAATTAGAATACGTCCATTTTAGAAAAGGTCACTGATGCAGAAACCAAAGATTCTGTGCATCACCCTTTCGCCATGCATCAAGCCTGTTTTCAAACATCGAGAAAGAAGGGGGATCGCCGTTTTTTTGTTTTGGGATACATCGGGTCTTCTCCCCACACTGTACGGAAAGGAATTTCAAGATATCTGGCGATGCCTTCCCGGATGTAAGGGTCCTTGAGGATGAAATCTCCCGTTTTAGGATTGACGTTCAAGCACTGAGATAAGGATCTTTTATTCACGCGCAGGGCTTTGGCAATCTCCACTTGCTTGATACCCATCTCAACCAATCGGCCCTTGATTTTAGCGGCTCTTTGTTCTATTTTTGTCGCATTCATTGCATCCATTCCCAAAGCAATAGGGTGTTTAAAAACGAACTCGATTTATTGAATTTAGAGCTTAATGCGATCATAGACGAGCGGATCGGTATCGCCTTAAGGGATCTTTTCGCATTGGGCTGTCTACTCCACATTAAAAGGAGAAAAGAAAGCGGGCATTAAGGTATGTAACACAACCCTCCAGGCCATTGGATTTCAGGATCATTACCCAATGGAACGGACACAATATTGGGCGCCATCGAAACCAACAAACGATATTTGATAAACCAACTACGACCGCACCTTGAAATCAATCTCCTCTTCGGGGAAGAGTGATTGTTTGAAATGGGTGCTCTAAACATGGCGCCTTCATTTTTTTATCCGGTAACATCGTTAGGATGATATAGTTGAATCGGTTGGCATCGAATATCCGTTGAACCTCAGCGCCTTCAATTTCAGAGTCATTAATTAACAAAGCCTTGATACCCAGTTTCCGGTAACGTTCCGCTAAAAAAGAAGCCAATGATGTTTTTTCCGAACCCGGTTCGCCATTGACAACAATCAATCTCGTATGGGTTTTCATCGATCCTCTCCTGATATCCATCTACGGCGTTTATTTGTGGAATGTCGGATTGCTCAAGGGAAATATATACGCGCATACCGTATTAGTCAAGAACAATAATGCGCATTTAACGTATTTTTTTAACGACAGTCAGAATGACGGAATATAAAAAAGCTTACGGAAAGAGATTGCGGAGCATGATCAAGCTATCCGGTCTGTCCCAGGTTGAATTCTGCCGAAGAACCGGTATTCTCACGCAAACAATGACCGGGTATTTAAACGGGGGCATCCCCCGTAACATCCAAGATCTGGAGTCCATGGCGCGCGAACTCGATACCACCATCGACTGGCTTCTCACCGGCAGGGAACCCAAGGCAGCCATGCAACAAGTCAGCGAATCTCGTCCGGTTTATGGCGGGAAAAATTACACGGAAGACGAAACATCGGTGGTCGAGGAATACCGGCAGGCCGACGATAAGGCGCGTGAGATCGGACGGATGGTCTTTAGGATGAATCCGCAAGACAAAAACAAAACATCGAACCGACAGTCAGAAAAAAGCCCCGAGTGATTCCTTCAATTCAGAAAAAACGCTTGGAAATCCACTCGAAATATTTATAGAATATCGGTCATTAAAAAGTGAGCCGCCTCGGGATCGAACCGAGGACACCCGCCTTAAAAGGGCGGTGCTCTACCAACTGAGCTAGCGGCTCACTTTTTAAAACGGTGTCCGTTCTAACACGATCCAGAATGGACTGTCAACTGCGCTTTTTCGATACGGGTCGATAAGGCTTCCATCGATTCAATTCATGGATTCGATGGTGTTGAAGCGCCGAACCCAGGCGATTTCAAACACGGTCGTATCGAGTGCGCCTTTCAAGGCAAAAACCCTCCCCACCAGGATCTGAAGGCCTCCGTGTTTCGAGAACCGATGGTTTCCGCCTGCCATCGCTTGAACAATCCGCCCGCCATCGGTGGCGATTCCACCACCGCCGCCCGCACCGGCCAATGCTTCGGCTTGAAATGAAAATCGATCCGTCAGCCGATAAATCGCCCCCAAGCCAAACAGCCCTGTTGCATAGCCTCCGGCCTCCCCCCGATAAGCCGCTCCCGCCTGTCCCGTCAGGTATAGATATTCCGAGAAAAATCGGTCGAATTTGATACCGAAGAGATCGATTGGATCGTCCTTGACGCCGCTCTTTCGCAGCGAATTCGACGCAAGATAACGCGTGGCGGCAAGCCGGATCCGCCACCGCCCAAATGCCAATTTCGAAGGATCCAGCCGCTTCCCGCGAGGGGAAAGCGAGGCAAACGCGCGCCGGTAATGTAGGGCGGCCTTCAGCATGGTAGCCCGAAAACGGCCGTCCGGGGCATCGACGCCCCCATAGTCCACGGCGAGATAAAGATGGGGTGCGGACATAAAAGCCCCTCCCGCAGTCACTTTGTAGAGAAGGCCGCCGCCGGTGTCGACATTCCCGCCACCGCCGCTCCCAATGGCGACTTTTGCGCGCAAGATAAAGCGATCCCCCAAGGGACGGACAATGCCGAGCCCCCCCAACCATTCCGCATAGCCATCGCTCTCTCCGCGATAGGCCCCGGCAGCTTCTCCGAAAAGAAACATGTTTGGGCGCACGACCCGCCCCATCTCGATCCCAACCAGGGCCATGTCGTCGGCAAGGGCGCTTCCGCTTCGAATTTTAACATCCTTCCTTGGGCTGTACCAAAGGAGCGCCGGGGCGATGTAGCTTTTTTTTAATACAAAATTGCGATCGGCCATATCGAAACCGGTCATGTCGGCAATGAAGATTTGAAAGGGAAGCTCCACTTGAATCCCGAGTTGTTCGCTGTCTATTTCGCCGTTAGGAAATTTAACTTTGCTGAAAAAGAAACCGCCCTTCAGTTTACGAAAGTCGCGAAGCATCGAAAAATAGGGCCGCAGCATCAGGCCGCCTCCCTGTGGCGCGGCGCCTCCCCCGCCCCCGCCGACAAAAAATCCCGTCCCGAAGATCCACTTTTCGATTTGAAGCTTTGCGCCGACATCGAGGCCGCCGGTAAAAAACCCGCCACGGTCACCGGAAATGGCACTGTAGATCCCCAGACCCGAGTAAAGGGTAAATCGGTCATTCAGTTTATGATTCACCAGAAGACTGGTGCCGAGGAGACCCATCGTTTCATCGCCTGGCAAGTCGATGTCGTCATGGCTTGATCGGAAAGTGAGATCGATGAAATCTTGGCTCCCATTACAAACCGAAGTCACCAAGATGAAGAATAATATCAGCGATCGTTTTAACAACCGCTCCCCCCCAGTGCGTGAAAATGAACACCACTCGGTTTAGGGAACAAACTTTTCAAATGCCACCCCCTATTTCGATCACTCCAGGCCATGATGATGTATAGGGATTTTTAAATGTCGACCACACGGCGGTCCGCAGAAAGGGGAGAAGCTTCCATGTATCGAATATCTTCAATTTGGATATTCTTGAATGTTTGGGAAACGGTCCATGGCGCGCCTGGCAGGAATCGAACCTGCAACCTACGGCTTAGAAGGCCGTTGCTCTATCCGATTGAGCTACAGGCGCCAAAGTGTTGAACGGTTGAGAGAAAAGAAAGATCACAATTCATAGACTAAAGAAGAGGCATCTTTCTTTAAATCGACCCGCATTTTATAATGATATTGTTGAACAAGGCAAGGGTTTCACCGGAGAGACGAACGTCATTTCCCAAACCAGTTCACCCATGTTGATTTTTAATAGGTGCTTGCGTATCTTGAAATGTCTAGAAAATCGCTTGCCTATATTTAAAGGAGACGTGCATACGATGCCGATTTTATTACGAATACTAAAAAGCCGGATGCCTTGCCGCAAAACCGCGGTTTGGGTGGTCTTATTGCTCCTGCTGACCCAAACAGTCGCTTATGCACTCAGCGAGGACGAGGAGAATACCATATCGGTTTACGAACGCGTGAATGCCAGCGTGGTTAACATCACGAACATCGCCGTGACCTACGATTTTTTCCTCAATCCCATTCCCTCCCAGGCCTCCGGCTCCGGATCAATCATCAGCAAGGAAGGCCATATCCTTACGAACCATCATGTCGTCAAGGACTCCGACCGCTTGATCGTCACCCTCTCCGACGGCAGCAAATGGCAGGCGGAACTCATCGGGTCGGACCCGATCACGGACCTGGCCGTGATCCAGATCAAGGCGCCGGCAAATCGTTTAACGGTGATCCCCATCGGACGTTCGGACCGGCTTCGCATTGGACAAAAGGTCATGGCCATCGGGAATCCCTTCGGCCTCGAGAGGACTTTGACGACGGGGATTATCAGTGCGATTCGAAAACGCATCAAAATGGACGATTTTGAAATCGAAGGGGTCATCCAGGTCGATGCCTCGATCAACCCCGGCAATTCCGGCGGGCCCTTGATCGACTCGAATGGAAAGATGATCGGCGTCAACACGGCCATTTTTACACCCTCCGGCGGCAGTGTTGGGATCGGTTTTGCCGTTCCGGTCGACACGGTCAAGAAAAATTTAAACGAATTGATCACAAAGGGCTATGTCGCCTATGCCTGGTTGGGTGTCGAAACACAAACCCTCACAAAGGAGATTGCAGAAATTCTCGATCTTCCGGTGGACCATGGGGCGATGGTTGCACGGCTGGCGCGCGGTGGACCGGCACATCGTGGTGGGATCAAAGGGGGCACGAGACGGGTCGAGATTGGAAACGCCATTATGATTATCGGTGGCGACATCATCGTGGCGGTGGATGGAAAAACCTTCGAAACCGCACAAGCCTTTCACGAAATCATGAAAGCGCAAAAACCCGGAGATCGTGTTTCCCTCACCCTATGGCGCGAGGGAAAGAAGCGAAGGATTCTTGTGGAACTCGGGGAACGCCCCAGACCCCGGCGGCGCTAGGGGACACGAGGGGGCCTCCATTAACGAAATCCACACTACAGCAAGATCGGTCCCTTAGGCCTTAAAATATCTTCGTCTCCAATAGAGGTAGGCCATGACGAAGAGGCTCCCGATGAGCAAGATTGTTCGAACCCGGTGAGGCGGCGGAAAGCGGAAATAATTGATGAGCGGACTGATGATGCCGTAGACGGCAAATGCCATAAAGAGGTAATAGGCCCAGCGCCTGCACATGATCACCCCGTAGCCGACCACAAAATGAAAAATCGGGAAAAGAAAGATAAAGTAGCGAATGACCGGCCCGTCCAGCTTTCTTCCTAAGACGGTGAGTCGATATTCCGGATTGTCGAGAATGATATAGATGTCGAAAACACCGGAGACAATCATCACGATCCCAAAAACAACAAGATCGTAGGGTGCCGACCGAGGGGCGCGAAGCGTTTTTTGTGTGGCGGATTCAGGCATCCATTTTCCGAATATAGGCGGGACGACTTTAGACCTTTTTAGCACAATGGCACACTCCGATCAATGAAAACATACGGAAGGACTTCGCAGCGTTTCCGACATCCAAATCGCCTAAGGATACCAAAAGGAAACCGCGATCATCTGGGCATCGACTCTTTTCCAGGAGAGATTCGATTGTGGTAACATGACGATTAAACACCGAAGGATCAAATACCTTATGATCCCATTGACGACGCTTATGGCAGGAAGGATGTCCGGTGACGACGAGATCTCAAGCAACGAAAGAAAAGATTATCCGTAAAATGAAGCAACACTTGTCCGCAACATTCGTAAATGTCATTGACGAAAGCTGGAAGCACGCGGGGCACGCCGGTGCCGCATCGGGTGGCGGGCATTTTATCTTGCATCTGGTGTCGGAGAAGTTCGAAGGGGTTTCTCTTTTAAACCGCAACCGCATGGTTTTCGATCTACTCAAAGACGAGATACAAGGAGAAATTCACGCCTTGGCGATTCAGGCGAAAACACCTCAGGAATCGATCAATTGACAACCCCCCTTCCTTCCCTATATATTCAACGCTTGATAGAAAAGTGATCCAGTACCGAATGCGCACTGTTATTACTTCATCTCTATCGACTTATTCCACCTCCGTTTCTTGTCATAGATGCGGCACTCGTTCATTACTCCATTTCTTTACACTGACGTTCTGAATTGCCCGTTGAGCCGGCTGGATTTCCCCTAAGGAAACCGCTCGGCAAATTGCCATCTTTTCGATCTTATTTCCATCGATACAAGGCTGCCGGCTCGAGATGGGTCTTTTCGATGCGCGGTGCGGCCAACTGTTCGGGTGGATGATGTTGTGCATTTCTTGCTTGATCGTGGGAGGTGAAGAAGGCAGACATGTTTTAATTTCTCCCATGATCCGAAAGGAAATCGAAACCGTTCCAGAAGGCACACCGGGAGAGTCCGGATTTTAAAAGGAGCCGCTGACCATGAGCGATCCAAGGGGGTTTTTGAAATTCCAGCGGAAGCTTCCTCGACGGCGGCCGCTTTCGGATCGTCTCCATGATTGGCGGGAAACCGTCAAACCCGTCTCCCAAACCCAACTACAGGAACAAGGTGCGCGTTGCATGGATTGCGGTGTGCCTTTTTGTCAGGGATGGACCGGTTGCCCCGTTCAGAATGCCATACCGGACTGGAACGATTTCGTGCATCGAAACCAGTGGAAGCAGGCCCTCCAGGCGCTTCATACGACCAATAATTTTCCTGAATTCACCGGACGGCTCTGCCCGGCCCCATGCGAGTCGGCCTGCGTGCTCGGGATTATCGACGAACCGGTCACGATTCGCTTCATCGAATGGAAAATCATTGAAAAAGGATTTTCGGAAGGGTGGGTCCGTCCGATTTTTCCGAAACACGAAACGGGAAGGCGAATCGCCGTCATCGGCTCCGGCCCTGCCGGTCTCGCCGCCGCGCAACAGCTTCGACGAGGCGGCCATACCGTCGTTGTATTTGAAAAGGCGGACCGATTGGGAGGATTGCTCCGTTACGGCATTCCGGATTTTAGGATGGAAAAATGGGTTCTCGATCGCCGCTTAGAACAGATGAGAGCGGAAGGGGTGGTCTTTAAGACGAACGTTGAAGCGGGCAAGGATATCTCCGCCGACATGCTTCGAAAACAGTTCGACGCCATCTGCCTGGCCGTCGGCGCCGCCGCGCCGCGTGACCTGCCGGTGCCGGGTCGGACCCTCAAGGGCATTCACTTCGCGATGGATTATTTAACGCAACAGAATCGGCGCGTGGCGGGCGACGCAATCGATCCGGACGAGAATATTTCGGCCAAGGGCAAACGGGTTATGATTATCGGAGGAGGAGATACGGGCGCCGATTGCCTTGGAACAAGCCATCGACAAGGGGCAATCAAAACCTATCAACTGTCTCGAAGAGACATCAGTGACATCGAAATCCTCACACACTTTCCCCCGCAAAGGTCGGGCACGGCACCATACCCCCTTTGGTCCAAGAATCACCGGCCTGATTCCACACATGAAGAGGAAGGAGATCGAGAATGGCGTGTTTTAACGAAGGGTTTTTCATCCCAGGGAAACCGCAAAAGGATTGAGACACTCCGTGCCGTCAAACTCAAAACCTTGGAAAAAGACATGCGGCAAAACCGGCGTTTTGTTGAAATAAAAGGAAGTGGGTTTGACATCAAGACGGACCTGGTTCTCCTCGCCATGGGCTTTATCGGGCCCGTAAAGGAAGGATTGTTATCGGATCTGGATGTCCAGTTCGACTCCCGCGGCAGTGTGGTGGTGGACGAAAACCATATGACGAGTATTGAAGGCGTCTTTGCCGCCGGAGATGTTAATCTGGGCGCATCCCTGCTCGTATGGGCCATTCAAGAGGGGCGGGAAGCGGCCAGAGGGATCGACCAATATCTGAGGACCCTGTCGAAATGATGGCCGTCGATGGGATCGTCGATTTGATGCGGATGCGGAAGAACCATGCCGGACTTTACCGACGGCGGCAACATGAATAAACCACTTTCCACTGCGGGATGCAACCCAGACCCCGGGTCGATACAATAACCCAAAGGAAGGATCTTCTCCATGCCGAATCAGAACAAAAAACCCCCATCTTCTGGACGAAAACAGGCGGACCAAGATATTCAGAATCGGGTGCGGCAGCTGGAAGCCGTCGCGGCACTGGGCCAACTCGCGCTGGCCAGCAAGGAAATCACGTCGTTCATGGATCAAACGGTCAAGACGATCTCCCAAATTCTTGGAGCCGCGTTCTGCAAAATATTGGAATTACAAGCGGATGGCCAGGGTCTCCGACTTCGGTCCGGGGTGGGATGGAAACCCGGCGTGGTGGGGAATGCAGTCGTGGGAGCAGAGCGCGCTTCGCAAGCCGGCTACACCTTGTTGATAAAAAAACCGGTGATCGTAGAGGATCTCCGAACCGATACCCGATTTACAGGCCCCTCCCTGCTGATCGACCACGGTGCAATCAGCGGGCTGAGTGTCATCATCTCGGGTCAGGACTGTCCCTACGGTGTGTTGGGCGTCCATACGAAAGAAAAAAGGCGCTTTACCAAGGATGACATCCATTTTATCCAATCTGTCGCCAACATCCTTGCCAATGCCATTGAGTGCGGGCGGACGCATGATAGGCTGCGGGAGGAAAAAGAGTTTTCCGAAAATCTGATCAACAGCAGCGTGGACGGTATTTTGGCCTTCGATCGCGATTGCCGTTACACCATCTGGAACAAGGGCATGGAGCGCATCTCCGGTTATGGCAATGAAAAGGTCCTTGGCCAATGCGCCTTCGATGTCTTTCCATTCTTGAAAGAAACCGGTGAGGACCGGCATTTCTTTATGGCCCTGGAAGGCCGGCACACCCGGTCCGAGGATCGGCCCTACAACGTTCCCGGCTCCGGGCGGTCCGGGTTTTTCTCCGGCCACTACGCACCGTTATACGGCAACGAGGGAGAGGTCGTCGGGGGCCTGGCCGTAATCCGGGACATGACCGAACGAAAAAAATTGGAGGTGGAACTGTTGCAAAGCCGAAACCTCCGATCCATCGGGCAACTGGCCGGCGGTTTCGCCCACGAATTCAATAACTTGTTGACACCCATCATCGGCCACCTCGAATGCGCCTTGGAGCAGAGTGCGCAACAGCCCGCGTTGCAGGCCTCATTGATTCCGGCGAACAAGGCCGCGGTACGCGCGGCCGCTCTCACCCAAGAACTGCTGGCCTTCGGTCGCCAGAACCCCTTGCAACTTCGATCTCAAGACCTGCACGCCATCGCAGAGGAAGCGGTCCACTTGCTCCGTCAAACCATTGACCGGCGCATTGTCTTGAACCTCGTTTCGCCGAAAGGGCTGTGGCCGGTCCTGATGGACGCGCACCAGATTCATCAGGTGATTTTGAATCTCTGCATCAATGCGCGGGACGCCCTGGATGAACACCTGAGGGAGCAGTCCCCTCGGCCGCCTTTCATCAGGCTGACGTTAACAAACGTGCATTTGGACGATGCCGCAAGCAAGATTCGGTCGGACGCGAAAACGGGAGACTTTGTTTGCCTGTCGGTGTCCGACAACGGCCCCGGCATCCCCAAGGCCGATCGGCCGCGTCTTTTCGAACCCTTCTTTACGACCAAGGAGGTCGGCCGGGGAACGGGCCTCGGTTTGGCCTCCAGTTATGGAATCGTCAAAAACCACAATGGCTGGATCGGCCTGGCCGACAGTAACGGGGAGGGAAGTACTTTTGAGGTCTACCTCCCTCGAACGCAAGAACCGGTTGTGCCGAAACCGCGTCAACGTGTCTATGCAAGGGAGACGCAGGGCAACGAAACGATTTTGGTGGTGGACGACGATGCGCTGATTCGAGAGTTGGCTCGGACCGCGCTGGAAATGCGCGGCTACAGCGTCTTAACCGCCGAGTCGGGAGACCAGGCTTATACGATATTCAAACAGGCTCGCGGACGGATCCCCCTTGTGGTCCTCGACTTGAGCCTGCCGGGCCAATCGGGATGGGAGGTCCTCCGGCATTTGCGTTCCCTGGATCCTGGATTGAAGGTGATCATCTCCAGCGGACACGATGTTTCCGGCCCAGTGGAAGACCTGCAAGACATCGGAGCGGTCGCCATCCTTCCGAAGCCCTATACGCCCCGCGCCCTCCTGCAGATGATCCGAGACACCCTCGATCACATCCGAGACCCCCTCGATCACAATTGAGGGCCTCCTTGACGAAGGATCCGAACATCCCGCATGGTTATCACCGCATCCATGGGAGTCGAGACCGGGGGGGGTCGAGACCGACTCTGCCACACAATTTCTCCACTATCCACACGACCCACGACCGCCGTTCACGTAGGCGGCCGTCAGGGGATCGCGCGGCGCATCGAAGATCTGAGCGCTGGAACCATATTCAATAAGGCGCGCCCCGCCCAACCCATTTAGATTACAAAAAAAGGCGCATCGATCCGAGATACGCTTGGCCTGGGACAGGTTGTGGGTCACAATCAGGAGGGTATAGCGTTTTTTTAGGCGGATCATGAGGTCCTCGATGACGCCGCCCGAAATCGGATCGAGCGCCGCGCAGGGTTCATCCAATAAAAGAGCTTCCGGCTTGAGCGCAATCGCCCGTGCAATACAAAGACGCTGCTGCTGCCCTCCGGAGAGGGTGCGGGCGGGGTCCTTTAAGCGGTCTTTTACCTCATTCCATAATCCGACGTCCCGCAAGGCCGCTTCGGCAATTTCCGCCAACCGACGGCGATCTTTGATGCCGTGCTCCCGAAGGGGAAATTGGATGTTCCTTTCGATCGAAAAGGGAAAGGGCGTCGGTTTTTGAAATATCATCCCGATGCGCCTTCTGAGTTGAATCACATCGATATCGCGCGCGTGAATCTCTTGATTCCCCAGCCGGATCTCCCCGGATACGCGACAGGCAGGAATCAAATCGGTCAGGCGGTTGATGGCCGAAAGCAGGCTGGTCTTGCCGCAACCCGATGGCCCGACGATCGCGGTGATACGGCGAGAGGCCACCGGCAGGCTCACCTGTGTCAGCACTTTTTTTTCTCCATAAAACAGATCGAAATTCCGAACGTCGATAAAGGGAGGCCGGGGTTTTGTGGCCGATGGGGCTGCCAATTTTTTCACGAACTGAGGCGATCGGAGGTTCACTTCATTATGATCCTTTGGTTCCGCCAACGCCTTCCGATCAACGCCGTCAAGCCGCTCGTCATCGTCAGCAGGGCGATGAGGACCAGTGCGGATGCGTAGGCGCTCTGATCTCCACCGGGAATATTCATCGAAAGGTCGAAGATATGTACGGATACGGCCCGGCCGGAGTCGAACACAGAGCTCGGCATGCGGTCCACATATCCGCTGGTAAAGACCAAGGCGGCGGTCTCCGCGATGGCGCGGCTCCCGGCCAGCAAAAGACCCACGAGCAAGACCGGCGCCGCCGCCGGAAGCAGCACGCGCCGAATCGTTGCCAGCCGGCTCAAGCCAAGGGCGGCCGCGGCCAGACGGGTTTCCACAGGCAGAGACCGGAGGCCGACTTCGATGGTTCGAATCAAGAGCGGGAGCACCATGCAGGCCAATGTCAGGCCACCCGAAAGAATCGAAAATCCAAACCCGAACAACACACAAAATACCGCATTCCCAAAGAGGCCGAAAACGATGGAAGGGACCCCTGCCAAGAGATCCAAACCGTGTCGGATCAAACGGCCAAGCCGGGTTTCATGCCCCGAAAATTCGGCCAAGAAGAGGGCGGCTCCCACGCCGGTGGGCACGGCAACGCCCAGGCACACCGCCATGATGCCGCCTGTCGAAACGAGGATGGGCGCGATGCCCCCGCTCCGGCCCGCATCTTCGGGCAGGCCGGTCAAAAAATGCCACGAAATCCGGCTCCATCCTTTTTGGACGATGTCCTCCAAGACCCAAAAAAAGAAGAAGACGATCAGCGCGGCCCCCAACCATAATAGCATCGTGGGCAGCCGAGCTTTATTCGTGAGGGGGAGGTTAATGACCGGCGGCATGTGAACGGATCCTCTCTGTCGTCAACACAAGGACACTGATAGCAAGCATTAATATGAGTCCGCAGACAAAAAGGGCGGCGCGATGCGCATCCATCGCATAAGCCATCTCAAGGGCGATGTTCGCGGTCAGGGTTCGTACCGGATCAAACACACTGCGTGGCAGCTGCACAACGTTGCCGGAAACCATCAAGACCGCCATCGTTTCGCCGATGGCGCGTCCGGCGGCCAAAAGAATACCCGCGGCCAAGCCGGGCCTCGCCGCTGGCAGCATCACACCCCGTACGGTTTCCCAGCGCGAAAGCCCTAAGGCCGCAGCACTTTGCACATATTCGTCGGGAATGTTGGAGAAGCTTGCGCTGGCGCTTAAGGCGATCATGGGAAACACCATAAAACCCAAGATCACCATTCCGGCCAGCAAACTTGGACCGGGGGGATGCAGTTTTCGAATGAGGGGCACCAATACCACAAGACCCCAAAGACCGTAAACAACGGATGGGATACCGGCGAGCAAAGCAATCATCCGCTCGTAAGCCGCCGCCAATGCGCGCGGCGCATAAAAAAGCGAAAACACCCCCGAAGCAATCCCCAAGGGGATCGACCATAACAAGGCGCCGAGGGTCATGAGCATGGAACCGATCAACATCGGCATCAGACCATAGGCCCCTTCCGTCGGATGCCAAACCGGATCGATAAAAAACCGAATCGGGTGGACCTTTTTTAAAATGGGCAGCGCCTCTAGAGCAAGAAACCCCAAAATACAGAGGACAATTGCCCCGGCAACCACGGTCACCCCACGCAAGATCGCGATGAGGAAGGCCTCACTTTGTGAAGGGGACAAAATACTGCTCCTCGACAAGGGGAAATACCGCTTGCGATTGGGCAAATCGGATGAAGGACAGGGCCAAGCCTTCCGGCGGGCGCCGGGTGATCAGATTGAGAGGACGGACGATGGGGTAACGACCGCTTTGAATGTTCTCGGCGGAAGCGGGGACCCCCGATACGGGTATTAATCGAATCGGCACCCCCTGCCCGGCATCGTATTCGGCAGCCCCGACGGAAACGTACCCAATCGCGTCCGGATTGCCGGCAACGGTTTTAATCCCCTGTGCATTGTCGCCGATGACCACATGGGGGCGAATTTCCCTATTTTTGATTTTGAAATACTTTAAAAAAAGCTCCAAGGTCGAACGCCCCTCCGCCTTGTTGACTATGGTAATCGGTGCGTTTCGGCCACCGACTGCAATCCAATTGTCGATCCGGCCTCGGTAAATATCGATGATTTCACGATCGCTCAGGGCCGTCACCGAATTATTCCGATGGATAATGATCATGATCCCGTCAAAGGCGATGGTGAAGGAATGCAGATCCTTCTCCGCTTTGTTTAAACCGCGTGACACCATACCGATGTCCGCCAAATTTCTGCGGACATCGGCGATGCCGCGCGAGGAACCGCCTGTCTGAACGTCCACCTGGATGCCGGGATGTTTTTTTTCGAACAATCGACCAATCTCGGACACCAAGGGCGCAATGGTGCTCGACCCGGTAAGCACGAGCCGTTCCTCGAAAGATTCCGCCGCACCCGCCCAGATCGGAAGAAATAGGATCATTGACAAGACACATATGGACAAGGCACATATGCCGGACGTTTTCCATATGGAAAAGGACACTTCTTTTGTCATCTCAATCAAATTTAAGTTTACAGCAGCCCAGGTTAATCATTTTCCCCGTGCGGGAAAGATCGATTCCTTCGGCCAAGGCGTATCGCATTCCTTTTCCTTCGCGCGTCGATGCCACCAAACCGGCGTCCCTCAGGATTTTTAGATGATGAGACAAGAGGCTTTGATCGAGCCCCAGGACGGCATTCATCTCCGCAACGCCCTTCGGACCCTCCATCAGAAGCCCAATGACAGACAGGCGGGTCGTGTCGCCCAGAATCTTTAACTTATCCGCACATTGTTGCTGCGGTAAAGGTTGCTTGGGGTGGAGCGGCATTGCGAGACCCTGTAATTGAATATTTTTTCATATGAAATAATATTCAAATCCAACCGCGCTGTCAAGAGACCGTTTCAAGCGACCACGATGGGTTTGTAAAATCATTTCTTGTTGTGGGATCTGCCAGGGTAATCCAGGGGATGTTTCTTTATGGTAGGCGGAAATGGGCGGGTTGGGCATCGGACGCCATCAACAACCCGGCGTCCGATGCCCTTGATTCTAGCCTTTCGTAAAGATCAAAGGCTGATTTCCCCGATTTTTGTGACGACGTGCTTGGAGATCGTCCGTGATACCTTTTTAAGCCACATCAGGGATATCAAGCCGAAGAGGCTCAGCATGGCCGCTGCATCCCCTGGCCCGGGCGGATTGCCGCTGCCGGGACGGATCATCCCGCAACCCCCGGCGGCAACCTCACTGCTCCCATTGTCTTCCGTCGCCGTACCGATGGGAGTTGCGGACACAAAGGCCGTGTTTTGGAAGTTTCCACTGCTGTCGTAGGATGCGGCCAGGTAGAAGTAGGTCACACCGTTGCTCAAATTGAGATGGGTCAAATGCATCTCATTTCCCGGACTGCCGCTCACATCTCCGACCAGTTCGCCATCGTCAATACCGGTTGGGAATCGGTCGGTTCGAACCCGGATTCGAACACCGACAAAATCGGCGTCCGTGGGATTGATCCAAGACAAGTCGATCTTTCTAAAACCCGGCGTGGCGGTAAAATTGGCGATATCCGCAGGGGGCGTGGTGTCCGAAACCAGGCTGGTGACGAAGGAATGGTCCCCCGAAACAGATTGATTCCCACTCTTGTCCTTGCTCACGACACGGTAGTGATAGACCGTGCCGGGTAGCAAGCCCGTAACCGCCTGTGTATGCTTCAACAACAAGGTGGCGTTCAAGGTGGTGCTCGCCCCATAGGCTGCCGTGAGACCGTATTCGACCCTGGCGGACGCCGGTTCATCGGTCACCCATGAGATATTTGCTGCCGACTGGGTAATGGCGTCAGCACTGATGCCGGAAATCACAGGGCCATTTGTATCGGTGAGCGCTTTGGTCGTGAATGTCCCGTCGGCACTTGTGGCTTTATTGCCAAATGCATCGCTGCTGACGACACGGTAATGGTAGGTCGTCGCCGCACTCAAACCCCCGAGACTTCGGCTATGGCTGGTAACAAGGATCGTGCTCGTTGTTGAAAAGCTTCCGTAGGCCGTCGTCGGTCCGTATTCAACCAGCGAAGTCGCCGCTTCGTTAGTGGACCAATTGATCGTCGCCCCCACCTCCGTCATACCAACCGCCGTCGCCGCGGAAATGACAGGAGGCGTTGTATCACTTGCACCGGCTCCCTTTCCGACAACGGTAATCGTATACATCTTGCGATTCACACCGCCCTCGTTTCCGCCAAGGGAAATGGACCCCGCCGGAAAGGTTTTCGATAAAAGACTGTGTGTCTTATCGTTAATCGTCACATCCAAACCTATGTCGATAAAGGAAAGCAACCAAGACGGCTTCGGCGTAATCCGGTCATCAAAGGCGATGAATACCACCGCATCTTGATCAACATCGAATGAAACAAACGAACTACCGCCGGCGCTTTTATCATCGTTGGCCGTCTGTATGTAAGTTGCGCCGTTTAAGAAAGATGGGACACCTGCATAAAGATATGTTCGGTCGATATAAACCAATGCACCATTCGATAAACCATTCTTTATCACTTGATAAGACTTGCCGCTTCCAGCACTTAAATTGGTAATCGTCAATGAAGTACTGGGTGGGGTATTGAAGGTATTGTCAACGGATGTCGCGACATTACCCGATCCATCCTGACTGATCACCCGGTAGTGATAGGTCGTTGAAGGACTCAAACCGCTCAAGGTCCGGCTGTGGCCGGTCACCAAAGTCGTATTAGATGAAG
>JBHHXH010000057.1:0-19533 GCA_046756925.1 Nitrospiria bacterium | reverse complement strand
TGCCGACCTCACCCCGCCCGCCATCTCCGCGATTTCGGCGGGCGGCATTTCCAACACAGGCGCGACAATTACCTGGACCACCGACGAAGCCGCCGACGCCCAAGTCGAATATGGAGAAACAACGGCTTATGGATTCACAAGCGCCTTGAACCCGGCGCTCGAAACGACGCATGGACAGAGTCTCAGCGGCCTCAGCCCCTCAACGATCTATCACTATCGGATCAAAAGCCGGGATGCGGCGGGCAATCTGGCCGTCTCCGGAGACTTGACTTTCACAACCACATCGGCGCCCGACACAACGCCGCCTGCCATTTCGGGGATCACCACGAGCAATATCACTGCGGTGGGCGCCGTCATCACCTGGACCACCGACGAAGGCGCCACCTCCAAGGTGGAATACGGTACCACCAGCGCCTACGGATCTTCTTCATCTAATACGACTTTGGTGACCGGCCACAGCCGGACCTTGAGCGGTTTGAGCGATGCCACCACCTACCGCTATCGTGTGGTCAGTCAGGACGCGGCCGGAAACACGGCCCTCTCCGGAGATCAAACCTTTACGACCGGCAGCCTGGCGGATACCACGCCGCCGGTCGTCTCCGGCATCGCGGCCTCGAATGTCACGGAAGTGGAGGCGACGATCCGTTGGTCCACCGACGAGGCGGCGACATCGCTGGTGGAATATGGGACCACGACGGCCTATGGAAATCTCACAACAGAGAGCATCATCCTCGTTACCGGCCACAGCCGGAGCCTCGGGGGTTTAAGCGCCGGGACGACCTATCATTACCGGGTGGTCAGCAGCGATGGCGCGGGCAATCAGGTCAAAAGCGCCGACCGGACCTTCGTGACCAAAACACCTACCGATACGAACGGCCCCGTGATCTCAGGGGTCGGCGCCACGAACATCTTTCACGACCGCGCGACGATCGTATGGGCGACCGATAAACCGTCAAACGGCCAGGTCCTCTATGGCCCAAGCCCAGCCTATGGCCTTGCCACAAATACGAACCAAAGCCTTTCCATCGGTCATGCACAAGAACTCTCCCAGCTGCTTCCAGACACGCGCTATCACTTCCAAGTCATCAGCGCCGATGCCCTCGGAAACGACACAATCTCCGGCGATTTCTTCTTCACAACGGCCTCCGCGCCGGGAACAGATACCATGCCCCCCGGAAATGTGCTCAATTTTTCCGCAACCCCGGGATTTCGACAGGTGCGATTGGACTGGACCAATCCCTCAGATCCGGACTTTGTGGGCGTAAGGATCTATTACCGGACCGATCGTTTTCCAAACGACAGCAATGACGGCACACTCATCGGAGACGTGGCCGGAAACATCAACACGCGCGTCAGCATGACGCACTCGGACTTGGAAGACGGCGTCACTTATTACTACCTCGCCTCCACCTATGATCGAGACGGAAACCGTCAAAACAGTGTCCGGATCTCGGCGACCACACTCCTATCGGATCCCCAAGGCGACACGGATGCCGTTACAGGCGGGGGTGGCGGATGTGGAATGATCTTTCCCAGCGATGGCGGTCCTCCCGGGCCGGCGCAATCCGCGGACATGATCGCCCTCTTGGGAGTACTGCTCTTACTGTGGTCGAAAAAAGCGGTCAGGAAGTATTCGAAGACAATGGGTATTGCGACGCATTGATGATGCCGGGCCATCGCGCTTGCCTTAAAAAGCGCCCTTGTGGGAATTTCGAAATCGACATGCATATCTTCCCGATCCAAACAGAGAATAATCTGGAGAACAATCTGATGATAGAAAATAAACTCCAAGATAAAAAAAGAGATGCCGGTCCATTCCATAGCCATCCGGAGAAAAACGAGCTGTCCGAAACCATCGAATTACAGTTAAATCTGCTCGGCAATACCCGTGGCGTTTCCAGACACATCAATAGCGTGACCTACGCACTCTCCGATTTTGAAGAGGCATGGCATCTCTTTGAGGACTTAAGTCACCTTGTATGGAAAAAAATAGGACGAAAATAAGCCCTATCGTCCGACCGGAATCCACCATGGAACACACGCTTCAATCTTGTATGGGAATTGAAGACATGAACCCCTTGCAATTGATCAAATGCATCGCAAGGTTTGGGACCAATCGTGACTTCGGCACACTGAAGAAGCAGCGGAAACCCGCATTGCAAAGAGCCATTGAGCTCGAACTTATGCGTTTAAGACAGGGTTTTCCGCCCATGATTGCGCAAAATACGCTCCACAAAAATCACCGGAACTGATCTTCGTAAAGCAGGCCTTGTGTCATACACCGACATCAAAGGTCTGCCCGACGAGCAAGCCTGGTGTCGAGCATAAAAAAATGGTTATCAGTTTGGAGGAATATCGGATGACGCAAAGATTCGGATCCATCGGTTTTATATCCCTGACACTACTCTGCTTCGGCTTATTTCAAGGCTGCGTGACCAAAGGCCGATTTCAGGCCGAATTGAGCGAGAAGGCATCCCTCGTCAAACGCCTCTCCGATGAAGAGAAACAAAATGTCCGTTTGCAAAAAGAAAAAGCCGATCTTCTCAATCGCATCGTCACGGTCACACGGCAGGCAGGCCTTCGGGAAAAGGCGCAAAAAGAAACCATCGACACGCAATCCGGGCAAATCGCCGCTTTATCGGAAAACCGGAAGACGCTGCTCCGTCGGGAGGAGGCGCTTAAAACCGAACGGCAATCACTCACGCAAGCGATGGGGCCGCTCAAAAACGAATTAAACGATAAAAACCGACAAAACACACACCTGCAAAATCGATTGCGCGCCCTGTCGGAAAAATCGATCTCATTGGAAGAAACGCTGGCGGAAAACGAACGGATCACCCGGCAAAAAGAACGGGAAGCCCAGGAAACATCGCTAATGCGCGAGAAACTGATCCATAGCCTCCAAAAAGAGATTGAAGACGGCAATGTAAAAATCTCTCAGATGAATGATCGCCTGTCGGTTCAGATTGTCGACAAAATCCTTTTTCCGACCGGCAGCAATCACGTCACCGGGGAAGGAAAAGCCGTTTTAAAAAAGGTCGGCAAAACCTTGAAAGGGATCGATAAGAAAATCCGTATTGAAGGGCACACCGACAACGTGCCCATCGGCGCGAGCCTCGTCGGAAAGTTTCCGACCAACTGGGAACTTTCAACCGCCCGCGCCACACAGGTGGTCCGCTACCTCGTAAAGGAATCCGTTTCCCCAAAAAACCTATTGGCCGTGGGGATGTCCCAATACCACCCGGTTGCTTCGAACGACTCTCCGGAAGGCAGGCAGAAAAACCGCCGGATTGAGATCATTCTCAGTCCACAATAAATCCTGCACACCACCATCAGCCTGCCGATAGGCCTGCTTGGATGACGACTCCCTCCCAAGCAGGCCTATATTTTTGTCGAAGCCTTCCAAAAGGACAGCCCATGGCGCCGCTCTGCAGGCAAGCCATTCGATCCCCGTAAAACGCCGATTTTCGTAAACCACCCGGGATGGATGGGGATGTGTTCGTTGTTTAAATCCGGTGCGAAGAGGAAGACAAGGACCAAAAATGGAGCGCGGTCGGCACATGACAGAATGGTCTTATTTTGGCGCTTCTAAGAGTACAGCGGTTCCGATGGCAGAGAGGAGCATGGACTCGGAATCGACTTGATGATAATCGATAGCGGTCGCCACCACCGCATTGGCGCCCGCCATCGCCGCTTCCTTCCTCAAATTGTTCAAGGCCTTCATCGCGGCTTTTTTAAATAATTTTTGATACTCCGTTCCCGAAACGGCGGGAGAAATACCGGTTAAATTCAATACAGCATTGGCATGAACCAATCCAAAATATTTACGAATCCGCTTTCCCTCAACCCGTTGCGTCGTGGCGATCAGTATTTTCTCGCCCCTTTCCTTCGACTCCGACGATTTAGAGGCTTGTTTCGGAGGATGCAAGGCGTTAAAAGAATCTTCCAAGGCTTGTTCGATGCCTGCAAAGGAGTCTTCCTCATCCATTTTTTTCCGCTCGCCGGACAAAGGCGTACGGCACTGCACACAGCGGTCGGCGGAACGTTGTTGCGTCCCGCATATCGGACAGATCATGGGATCTCCTCCTTATGATGACCTTTGGATTTCCACTCTTCTTCCCAACATTTTCAACTTGCCTTTCGCGAAGTCCTCGATCGCGTTCACGAGCAAATGGTGTTCTTCCTTGAGAATGCGATCCGATAAGACCGCTTCGGTATCGTCCTGTAAAACGGGTACCGTCGCCTGGGTGATAATGGGCCCGTGATCCATCTGTTCATCCACAAAGTGGACGGTGCACCCGCTGACCTTCACCCCGTATTCAAGGGCCTGCCGCTGTGCGTTCAGGCCCGGAAAGGCCGGCAGGAGACTGGGATGAATGTTGATGATCCGACCCCGATAAGGCGCGACCAAAACAGCGGTTAATAGGCGCATATAACCCGCCAGCACCACCAACTCCACACCGAAGGATTCGAGAACTTCCAGACAAGCTTTATCGTAGGCTTCCTTGCCTCGATGCGCTTTTGGATCGACAAAGACCGCGTCGATATCATGCTTTCTGGCACGTTCAAGTGCCGGCGCATCCGCCTTATTGCTTATAACCACCGCAATCTCGGCGCTGAGTCGACACGACACGATCGCATCGATCATCGCTTGCAGGTTGCTGCCTCGGCCAGAACAGAGCACGGCGATTCGGAGGCGATCAGACATAATCAACCCCATGTCCGCCTTCGACAATCTCTCCGATCACATAGGCTTTTTGCTTCATACGCTTTAGAACAGCAAGGCAGGCCTTGACTTCCTTCGGCGCAACGACGACGATCATGCCGATGCCCATGTTAAAGGTGGCGTACATTTCCACAAGATCCATCCGTCCCAACCGTTGTAAGACATGGAAGATAGGGGGTGTCGGCCATCCATCTCGTCGAATCCGGGCGGCACAGTTCTGTGGCAGTATTCTGGGAAAGTTTTCGGTCATCCCTCCCCCGGTAATATGCGCCGCACCTTTAACTGTAACACTTTTAAGTAGTTTTTGGATGACCTGAACATAAACCCGCGTCGGACGCAGTAGCTCGTCACCCAGCGACCGGCGAAGGCCCTTCACCCGATCTTTTACGGTATAGCCTGCTTTTTCGAACAAGATCTTCCGCGCCAAGGAAAACGCATTGCTGTGGAGCCCCGACGAGGGCAGGCCGATGAGCACATCCCCCGGGCGGATCTTTCGACCGTCGATGATTTTCCGCTTCTCGACCACGCCGACGGCGAAACCGGCCAAGTCGTACTCCCCCAGCGAATAAAAAGAGGGCATCTCGGCCGTCTCACCGCCGATCAGGGCGCAGCCCGCTTCCTTGCAGCCCTTGGCGATGCCGCGAATGACCTGTACAGCTTGATCCTGTTGCAGTTTTCCGGTGGCGAAATAATCCAGAAAAAAAAGCGGTTCCGCCCCGGTGACCGCGATGTCGTTGACGCACATGGCCACCAGGTCGATTCCGATCGTGTTGTGGCGACCGGTCAGAAAAGCGATCTTGAGCTTGGTGCCGACACCATCGGTTCCGGATACCAAGACGGGTTGTTTGTATTTTTTAGCTTGGAGCGAAAACAAACCGGCAAAACCGCCGATCCCGCCGAGGACTTCGGGACGAAAGGTCGACCGGACAATGGGCTTGATTTTTTCCACCAAGCGATTCCCCGCGGCCACATCGACGCCCGCCTGCTTATACGCTCTCTGAGTCATGTGGATTTCTCTCTCTGAAAATATGAAAATCGACTTAGGTCGACCGTGGAATTCACAAAAATAACGTGTAAGCCAACATGCCGATTGTGGATGAAATATTTTTTGGAATAGTACTCCATTGCATGTAAAAAGGTCAACGAATGCAAGGGCAGGCTTAAGATATTATATGTTGATCGCAAAAATCCAAAACTTCATTTGGGATCCGACAGCTAAACAATCAACGGCGGATAGTGAGGCAACTGAAAAAGGAAATCATCATTGTCTTGACCGCGTCAAGACAATGATGTAAATTAAAGCTTAATAATTGATAATGATTATCATATTCATATTTAACCATCGCTCAAGTTGTACCATTGAAGCGCTTGAACCGACAACACAATGGAATTGCCTTTTTCCTTAGATCGAAGGAGATGTCCGTGAAAAAAGTCATACAAAAAAGAAGCCTATTCGTCCTATTTTTTTCGTCCATCCTCTTCCTTGAAGCCTTCCCTGCAAAAGCAACAATGGAAATCGAGGTTCATCTGCAAGAATTTTCCGTTGACACGTCCTCGCAAACCGCCACACCGGGTTCCATCCGATTCGTGGCAAAAAACAGGGGCACAGAGGAACACGAACTGGTGGTGCGTAGGAAGGCAGGCGAGCACTTTCAAGAATTCGGAGAAATCGAGGCGATCGCGCCGGGAACGGGAAAACTCATGACCGTGCATCTCCCGCCAGGACAATACGAACTTTCGTGTCAGATTGTCGAAACGGAAGACGGCGAGACAGTCGACCACTACAAAAAGGGAATGCATGTGGAGATCGCCGTCGAATAAACCGAGCGTTGACGTTTAATCGAACCCGCTTTTAAAAACAGGCCCTAGAACAACTTCTTCAAAAACTGCCCCGTGTAGGAAGCCGCAACCTTGGCCACCGCCCTCGGCGTGCCGGTTGCCACGACCTCGCCTCCTTCATGGCCGCCCTGGGGGCCGAGATCGATGACCCAGTCGGCGTTGCGGATGACGTCGAGGTTGTGCTCGATGACAATCACTGTATTGCCCGACTCAGCAAAGCGGTCGAGAACGTTCAGCAGCTTTTGGATATCGGCGAAATGCAGGCCGGTCGTGGGCTCGTCAAGGATATAAACGGTCTTCCCCGTCGCCCGCTTCGACAATTCCTTCGAGAGCTTGATGCGCTGGGCCTCGCCCCCGGAGAGCGTCGTCGCCGACTGCCCGAGGTGAATATAGCCCAAGCCGACCGCCTCCAGGGTAAGGAGCTTGGCGTAGATCGAGGGAATGGCCTTGAAGAAGGCCATCGCATCCTCGACCGTCATTTCCAAGACATCGGCGATGCTCTTGCCTTTGTAGTGGATGTCAAGGGTCTCGCGGTTGTAACGCCGGCCCTTGCAGACTTCGCAGGTGACATAGACATCGGGCAGAAAGTGCATCTCGATCTTGATCAAGCCATCGCCCTGGCAGGCCTCGCAGCGCCCGCCCTTCACGTTGAAGGAATAACGTCCCGCCTTGTAACCACGCATTCGGGATTCCGGCAGCTGCGCGAAGAGATCGCGGATGAAGGTGAAGACCCCCGTATAGGTCGCCGCGTTGGAGCGCGGCGTGCGGCCGATAGGGGCCTGATCGATGTGGATCACCTTGTCGATGGATTGGATACCGCCGATGCCCAGACAAGCGCCCTGCTTGTCGGAACTGCGATAAAGCTTTTGCGCAAGATGCTTGTAGAGCACTTCCAGGACGAGGGTCGATTTGCCCGAACCGCTCACGCCCGTGACACAGGTAAAGAGGCCGATGGGAATCTCGACATCGATCTTTTTGAGGTTGTTTTCGGAGGCCCCTTTGATTTTGATGAATTGCTTGCCCTTCCGCACACGCAGCGGCAACACAATCGTTTCTTTCTTCGAGAGATAACGGCCCGTCGGCGAATCGGCCGCGGCGACGATCGCCGGCGGCGGCCCCTGGGCCACGACCTCACCGCCATGGATACCTGCCGCCGGCCCCATGTCGATGACCCAGTCGGCGCATTGAATGGTTTCTTCGTCGTGCTCGACAACGAGGACGGTATTGCCGAGATCGCGCAGGCGCCGCAGGGTGCCGAGCAGGCGCAAGTTGTCGCGCTGGTGGAGGCCGATGCTCGGCTCGTCGAGGATGTAGAGCACGCCGACGAGGGAGGCCCCGATCTGCGTGGCCAGACGAATGCGCTGGCCCTCTCCGCCCGAAAGCGTTCCCGCCGCCCGGTCGAGGCTGAGATAGTCCACGCCGACATTGACGAGGAAGCCAAGGCGCCCACGCACCTCCTTTAAAATCCGCGCACCGATCAACCCTTCCCGCTCGGTCAATTCCAGCGTATCGACAAATTGGAGCGCGGCCTTGATCGACAAACGCATCAATGCGGAAATCGACCGCTCCGCGATTTTGATCGCCAGACTCTCCGGTTTTAACCGGTCTCCCTTGCAAGTTGGGCAGGGGTGTTTCGACATATACAGCTCGATCTCTTGTCGAATGTAGCTCGAATCGGTCTCCTTGTAACGCCGCTCAAGATTGGGAATCACCCCCTCGAAAGGCCGCGAATGCGCCACCATCCTGCCGTTACGGATACCGCGGAAGGCGATACGCTCGCGGCCGGAGCCGTAGAGTACAACATCCTGCTGTTTCGGCTTCAGTTTTTTAAAGGGCGTCTTCAAATCGAAACCGTAATGCGCCGAGATCGCCTCAAAGAGTTGATCGTAAAACATCGAGGCCCGCTTCGCCCAAGGCCGGATCGCGCCATCAACTAAAGACAGCGCAGGATTCGGGACCACCAATTCCGGATCGACATCCAACGTCGTCCCGATACCATCACAAGCCGGGCAAGCGCCCTGCGGCGAATTGAAGGAAAAGAGCCGCGGTTCGATTTCGGGATAGCTCACGCCGCAGTCGATGCAGGCCAAATGTTCCGAGAAAAGAACGACTTCCTCGCCCTTGAGGACGAGAACAATGCCGTCGCCCATCTTCGCCGCCAATTCGAGGGAATCGGCGAGGCGCCGATCAATCCCCGCCTTGACCACCAGGCGGTCCACCACCACCTCGATGTCGTGCTTCTTGTTTTTATCTCGAACCACCGCCTGCTCATCCAACGACAGATCGATGACCTTCCCGTCGATGCGCACGCGCACGAAGCCCCGCTGCCGCACGGCGCGCAGCTCCTTTTTATATTCCCCCTTCCGCCCCCGCACGATGGGCGCAAGAATGTGAATCTTTGCCCCCTCGGGAAATTGGAGGATGGCATCGGCCATCTGCTGAATGGTCTGTGCCGTGATGGGCTTGCCACACCGGTAACAAAAGGGCCGTCCGATACGGGCATAGAGGAGGCGGAAATAGTCGTAGAGCTCGGTCACCGTCGCGACGGTCGAACGCGGATTGCGGCTGGTGGTTTTTTGCTCGATGGAGATGGCCGGGCTGAGGCCTTCGATGGCATCGACATCGGGCTTGTCCATTTTGTCGAGAAACTGCCGGGCATAGGCGGAGAGGGATTCGACATAGCGCCGCTGCCCTTCGGCATAAATCGTATCAAAGGCCAAGGACGACTTCCCCGAACCCGAGAGCCCCGTAATCACCACCAACTGGTCCCGCGGGATCTCCAAATCGATGTTCTTGAGATTGTGCTCCCGCGCACCCTTGATTTGAATGTTTTGTTTTTTCATCGTGTTCAATCGAATCACGCAGAACTTAAAATGCCTTGCGACAGAGAATCTTAGCACGCGCCAAGGACACTGTAAATTGACTGAAGGGAAAAGCCATGGGTGAGATCAAGAAAACCGATTAAGCATCCACGCGCTCCGCACGCCGAGAAAACCGGGGAGCCTGTCTCCAAAACCCATCTCCAAGACATGCCTGGCCGGGGTCGTGGTCGCATGAAATTTGTCGCTTCAATGGAGGCTTGAATACGCCTTGGTCTTTATAGGACCGGTCTTTATTAAAAAACGCAAGGATCGATCGTTTACTTTCATCGGTGTTTCTGCTATTCTTTTTTCGTTCATTGTTTTGCCCTCCAAGTTGAATGATGAACGAATCGCTGATAAAAATCCCTCTTAAGGCTTATTTTAAGGGGGATTTTTTTATTCCGCCCGGCAACATCCATTCGGCATCCCATCGAATCCAAAACCAAAGGCGATAAATGTGTGTCGCCTCAAGGCACCCCGGAGACGTCGCATTGACAAGGAATCGATCGAGATGATACACAATTTGTATGCTAAAAAAGAAACTGGGAATTCTTCTCTCGACACCGCCTGAACATCCAAATCTACAAACGGTGCTCTCGCTCGTCAAGGAAGCCCTCCGGCAGCAAGTCGCGATTTATCTTTATCTTGTCGACGAAGGGGTGAAAAACATCAACTTGCCGGAAATCGCCGCCCTCCCGGCAGCAGGCGCAAAGCTCTTCGTTTGCGCCTATGGGGCGCAACGGCGGAACATCGCGATCCACGGCGAGGCGGTCTCCTGCGGACTCGTCGTCCTCTCAGACCTTGTCAAAGGCTGCGACCGTTTTATCGCCTTTCACGAATCGGCGGATCTTTATCGGGGTCGAAGTGGGTAAAAAGATCCTCCTGCTGATCCGAAGCGACCCCAGAAAGAGCGCGCTGCCCGCTGAGGCCGTTCGGATCGGACTCGGTCTCGCATCGGCCGGGCATGTCTTGGAGATCGTCCTCTCGGCCCATGCCCCCTTACTTTTAACCGAATCGCCCGAGGACATCGTCGATGGAGAACAAGCCATGTCCTATCTTGAAACACTCAGAGATTACCTGCCGGTGCTTTCGATCGAAAAGAGGGAGGGCAAAAAAATAGATCCCTCGGAAAGCCCATTCAAAGTCGACTTTGTTTCCAAAGAGATGCTGGCCAAGCGCTTGGCCGCTTCACAGTGCTTCCTGGCTTTCTAAAAGGAAGTGAAGGGAGGCGCCATAAAAACCCTACATATCCTAAAAAGTGATCGAGACCGCTATCCCCTCGAGCTCATCCGGCGCACGCCCCCGTCGGAGGCCTGCGCCGTCATCCTTATCCAAGACGCCATCGATTTGGACCTCCACGGCATCGATGCCGCGATTCTCGTGCTTTCCGACGATTTAAAAAAAGGGCAAACTGCCGTCTACCCGAAAATCGGCTATCAGGACATGCTCCAGATGATTTTCGAGGCCGACGCCGTCTTGTGTTGGTAGAATCCCCATGTGTGAGCGCTCAGCCGTAGCCGATCGCAAGGGCGCCGATATAGGCGATATAGATCGTCAAAAAAACGATGCCCTCCCATCGCCTCAGCACGAACCCGCTCCGGAGTATTGGGAAGAGCAGCAGGGTCATCAAACCCATCACCGGAAGATCCCGCACAACAAGCACCTTTTGAACGGTGATGGGACGGATCAGAGCCGCGCCGCCCAAGACGGCAAGAATGTTAAAGAGATTGCTCCCCAAGACATTCCCGATGGCGATATCGACTTGACCCCGCCAGACGGCCACCAGAGAGGTCACTACCTCCGGCAGCGAGGTGCCGATGGCCACAACCGTGAGGCCGATTACCAATTCCGAAATCCCGGCCCAACGGGCCAGTCCAACGGCTCCTTCAACCAAGAGATGCCCGCCGCCCACCAAGCCGGCAAGCCCCAAAAGCACCTTGAGAACGTTTGCGGATAGGCTTTGAGGTTTTTTGTCGTCCCCCGCATATGGCGCCGCGCATTCCGGGCCCTCATTTCGCGACCAACGATACAGAAACAAAAGATAGCCGCAGAGCCCAAGCAAAAGCGCCAAACCCAACCAGCGTGGAATGAAACCCGTGAATGAAACGAGGTAGATCAGCCCGCTGATCGCGATTAGAAAGGGCACTTCGATTCGAATAAGACGGGAATGCACCGTCAGCGGACGGATCAAGGTCGCAAGACCCAAGGCAAGCCCGATGTTGCCGATATTGCTCCCGACCACGTTGCCGACGGCAATGTCTCCACTGCCAAGCACGCTGGCGGCCAGGCTGGCCGCCATCTCCGGCGCGGAGGTTCCGAGGGCGACGATTGTCAGCCCGATGACCATGGGGCGAACGCCCCATCTTGCTGCCAGCTGCGCAGCGCCGGAAACCAGCAACTCCGCACCGGCGGTCAGGAGCAAAAAACCAAGAAGAATATACGAGAGATCGATCAGCACGTCACACTTGGCGGCTCGCAACTTGTCATTTGAGATTTAAGTATCGGGTGTCCCAGGATCTCCGCACCAAGACGGACGCGAAAATCACGAAACGGTCATTTATGGGCGATAATCTCCGCGAATTCCGCCTCGATGGTCGTCAGAATACCGATGCCGTAGGCCTCGGTGGGTGGATCTTCCTGATGCAAGCGCCGATAATCCTCTAGTACGTTCAGTGTTTCCGTCACCCATTCGCCGCTCTGGGGCGAACCGCTTCGAAGCACAATGGTCGTGGGCCGGAAGAATCCTCCCGAAACCTCCGACCCCGCCTTTTTCAGGCTGCTCCATGCGTATTTCGTAATCTTGGGAATTCCGATCAGATCCGTCCCCAAGGACACATAAAGATTCGCGCTTCTTTCTTTTTCGGGGTCGTCTGGCACCTTCACCATCCGCCACCGCCAGGTAATATAGGGGTATTCGTTCGGATTCCACTTCATCTTTTTGAAAATACGGTTTGGCCGCCCATTGGCATAGAGATAAGAAACATCTGTTTCCTTTAAAATTTTATATACTTCTGCGGGTTTGGGGTTTTCGTTCTGAGCCTTCCAACCCTCTGGAAGGCCGTTCGCTCCATGGCTGCTAAAATCTTCTAAAACGATCGAATCCCCCTGCGCACCCAACAAGGCAAAAACCGCACTCCCTTGTATCAAGCCGATCAGAGGAAACACGATCACCAAAACATAAATAACGCGTTTCATGGGACTGAATCTCCTTTTATAATCTTATTGCCGAAACCCAACTGTTTCCAAAACCGTCATCGGAATTCGAAGCTCCATATTAACAGGAACCCAAGGCGAATTCCATCCCAGGTTTACAAATAGATAAAGCGTCATTGATGAAGGCCGATCCGCCTCAACGGCACCATCGACGACGAACGTGTCTCACGACAAGCAAATGCTCAATCTTTCCGTTATCCATCATCGAGATATCCAGGTATTGACCTCCAGGAAGGGAGATGCTAATGTGGTTCAAGTTTATTTCGATCACAGTGAAGACGGGTGAAGCAATGTCGTGGGAACCGAGAGGCCCCGGTGGCAATATGGAGGATCCTTTTGCGAAGATCCTTCAAGAGTTTCAGAAAATACTACAAAAAAAAGGACCGGGCCCGGCACTCAAGGGATGGAAGATTGTCGTGGCCGTCGTGGCCGTCGTGCTCTTTATCTGGAAAGGCTTCTACATCGTCGCACCGGATGAACAAGGCATCATCCTGCGATTCGGGGATGTGGTCCGGAGCACCGCACCCGGCCCGCATCTTAAAATCCCGGTCATCGAGGAAGTCCTCCTTCCGAAGATCACCAAGCTCCACCGGGTCGAGGTCGGATTTCGAACCAGCCGGGGCGGGGTGGCACAAATGATCCCGCAAGAGGCCCTGATGGTCACCGGCGACGAAAACATCGTCGCCGTCGAGATGATCATCCAGTTCCGGATCAAGGACGCCAAGGAATTTCTCTTCAATGTCGCCGATATCGGACCGACCATCAAGAAAGGCGCAGAAGCCGCGATCCGTCAGGTGATCGGCCAAAGTCAAATCGATGAAGCCCTCACGGTGGGTAAGGCAAGAATCCAGCAGGACACCATGGTACTCCTGCAGCAAATCCTGGACGAATACGAAGCCGGGGTTCAAGTCACCGCCGTGCAACTCCAAGACGTCGATCCGCCGGAAGAGGTTGCATCGGCCTTCAAGGATGTGGCCAGCGCCAAGGAAGACAAGGAAAAGTTGATCAACGAAGCGCACGGCTACCGGAACGACATCATTCCGAAGGCAAAGGGAGAAGCCGCGCAGGTTGTCAATGAAGCGAAGGCCTATGCCGAGGCGCGGATGCGGCGGGCTGAAGGGGAAGCGGATCGGTTTTTAAAGACCCTCAAGGAATACCAGCAATCTAAGGAAATCATCCGCAAACGGATCTACATCGAGACGATGGAATCGGTCATGGGCGATATGGAAAAGATCATTATCGATACCAGCGTGGCAGGACGTGCCCTTCCCTTTCTCCCTTTGGGAAGCGAAGGCCTGGGCGCAACCCTTGGAAAGGGCACCCGATGAGCAAGCAAGGGACCATCGGCATCGTCATCGTCACGATCTTGATCTTAATGCTCGTCGGGGCCTCCCCCTTCTTTGTCGTCGATGTCATTCAAACGGCCATTGTGGTCCAGCTGGGCAAGCCGGTGCGGACCATCACGGAACCCGGCTTGAAATTCAAGGTTCCCTTCATTCAAGAAGTCATCAAGTTCGACAAACGTCTGCTCGACTACGATTCCGACCCGCAGGATGTCGTCACTCGCGATAAAAAAACATTGGTCATCGATAACTTCGCCAAATGGCGGATCGTCGAACCCTTGAAGTTTTACGAGGCCTTCCGCACCGAGCAGGCCGCCCGCGCACGGCTGGACGATATTATTTACTCCGAGCTGCGTGTCGATCTCGGACAACACGACCTCAGCGAAATCGTCTCCCAAAACCGATCGGATATCATGGCGACCGTGACGAAAATCGCCAACGAAAAGGCCCAGGAATACGGCATTGAAATCAAAGACGTTCGAATCAAGCGGGCCGACCTGCCGGAACAAAACGAAAAGGCGGTTTTTACCCGGATGCAGGCGGAACGTGGAAGAGTGGCCTTACGCTACCGCTCCGAAGGCGCGGAAGAAGCGCAGAAAATCCGCTCGGAAGCCGAGAAGGAAAAAGAAATCCTCCTGGCCGAAGCCTATAAAAAACAACAGGAACTCATGGGCGAAGGCGATGCGAATGCCTTTCGCATTTATGCCGAGGCCTACGGCCAAGACGCCGCCTTCTTTGAATTTGTTCGGTCGATGGAAGCCTACAAAAAAGTGCTTGCAAAACAAACGCGGGTTGTCTTGACCCCGGACTCGGAATTCTTCAAGTTTATCCAGCAAGTCAAATAAAGCAACTCCCCTAACGAACGATGAAAAAACGGACAGCATCGTCAGGCGATCCGGAGATCTTGGTCCGCCTAAAAGCCTTACAGCCGAGCAGCCTCTACCTCATCACCTCAAAGGCCTTTTTTTTGCGTGGATTCGAATATTATCGGGAGGAAAGGCTCAAGCATTTTTCGTGGGGCAAGGGCAAGACCCAGCTAAAGGGCGTTGTCCTGGGAAACAAGCCCTATACGGTGATCATCTCAAAACTTGGACCCGGCCTAAAATACGGCTGCGACTGCCCGGCGTGGACCGCCTCATTCCAATGCAAGCACGTCATCTGCAGCCTGCTGACCCTCGTCAATCTTATCTCGCCGAACCTCTTTCATCAAAGTGTGCCAAACCCGGACCGACTGCGAACACTAAAATCCACGCTCCTCGGTATGGAAGAACCCCCCAACATCGATACGCATCCGGATGCACAAGACCCCACTGCCGTTTCCGCCGCATCGCCGGCCGCGCCGCCCTACGAGATCGTCATCGAATCCAAATCGGATTTTCCAGCCATCTACCTTCGAAAAGAGGGCAGGGTGGTCGATATCGGGATCGGTCTCCCGGAAGGGCTTTCGGTGTTTACCTACCGCTATTATTCCGACAGCGCCCTTCGGGAACACTTCGAAAGCCATCTCCGCCGATACGGCAACCGATATCCCCTGAAATGCGTCACGGATGCCGGAGAAACCCCGATGACATGGCATCCCAAGCGTGTCTATCAAAGCAGCACGGAGTTAAACATCTCCGGCGATAAAATCGGTATTCGCGCTTGCTGCTTGGAAAACGGACGCATCGCCGAGAAAACCCGGCGGTTTTGGGATTATGCGGTCGACCTCGAAACCGGAGTACTTGGAAAAGTCAAAAAGACCGCGGGCTGGCGTCTCTACGATGAAATCGATCGGCGTTTTAGGCACTCCGGACTTCCATGCCCGAACAAGCCGGGGGACGAATGGCATGCACAACGGCAATGGATCGTTCCAAACCTGCATTTCCAAATACCACTGCGCACCTTCCAGGATTTTCAGCTCAACTTCCCCCAAGAAAACGCGGAAGCCATCTTCAAGACCCTGGTATTGAAACACAACGATCGAGTCGTCGCGCCGGACGAAACACGGCGCCGCCACGGCCTCATGATCGAAACCGCCGAAGACGGACCGCTCCGCATAAAAGCGATGTGCGGGACGGCGAGCTTGTGGGGCCCCACGACCTATTCCACATTCAAATTTTTCACCGAGCTCAACGACCCGCGTCTCCCATCGCCCTTAAAAGCCTTAAAACGCCAGTCCACCCTTTGTGAAACCTTTTTCAAAATCCTATCCCTTTCCGACCGGGAAGAAGCCGCCAAGACAATTCGAAAATCGCTCTCCAACGACGACTTCCCCCAATACCGGATCAAGAGCACGGCGCGGTCTCTCTTGAAACGCGCCTATGCCGATTTCTTGGAAAAAAATGTCCGGCTGTGGGCCGGGCCGGAAGGATGGCAGTTCGCGCCCAACGAAAAAGAAAAAGAGGCGGAGCTCTACCGGATTCCCTTCGAATGTTTCGGTCCAAAAATATTGAAGGACATGCCTTCCTACACCGAAATGACGATCGAGGCAAGCATCCTTCACGAACGCATCCCCCTCCTTTTCGCCAAGCTGAAGGAAGCCGGCATCGATCTTTATTATCACGGCAAACCCGTTGCGACGGCCCAGTGGGAATTTTCCTTCGAAGCGACACGCGCCTCGGGAATCGATTGGTTCGAGATCAAACCCGAGATTCGCTGCGACGGCCGGCCGGTTGCGGACAACATTTGGTTGGACCTGCTCGAACAAAAAGGCGTGGTGGAAAAGGAAGGCCATATTCAAATCGTCGATAAAAACGTGCAGAAGATCTTGAAATCGCTTTCGTTGATCTACCAGCGCTCCGAATCGGAAGGACGGACGAAAAAGGAAATCGTCCGCGTGCCGAGCCTCCAAATCTTAGACTGGATCGCCCTTCGGAGAGAAGGGGTGCGGATTCGCCTTTCCGACGCGGACGAGGCCCTGATCGAAGGTCTGACGCAATTCGAGAAGATTGAGCCCATCGCCACACCCAGACGGCTTCGGGCGAAATTACGCCCCTACCAACAAGAAGGCCTCGATTGGCTGGCCTTTCTGTACAAACACCGTTTCGGCGCCTGCCTCGCCGACGACATGGGCCTGGGCAAGACACTCCAAGCCATCTCTCTCATCGCCGCCCTCAAGGAAAAAATCATTCCGCCCACGCATCAAGAGACAAGCGCACCGCATCTCCCGCATCTCATAGTCGTGCCCCCCAGTCTCTTGTTTAACTGGGAAAGCGAGATCGAGCGCTTCTACCCCGATTTGTCGATCCATCCATATATCGGAAAAGATCGGACCACCGATTTCAAAGGGGCGGACGTGGTTTTAACCTCCTATGCAATCGTGCGCCGAGACATCACACACCTTCAGGGGATCCCCTTTCATGTCATCATCTTAGACGAAGCCCAGGCCGTCAAGAATCTTTATGCCGATACAACCGGCGCCGTCCGGCGTCTTAGGGGCGTCTTTAAATTGGCCATGACCGGGACGCCCTTGGAAAATCACCTGGGAGAATACTACTCCCTCATCGACATTTGCCTGCCGGGGTTGCTGGGAGAATACGATGCCTTTAAAGCGCAAACCAAGAAAGAAGACAGCACCCTCCTCCAGCGCTTCCTCGAAAGAACGCGCCCCTTCGTCCTAAGACGGATGAAGCAAACCATCCTGGCCGAGCTGCCGCCCAAGGTGGAAACGGACATTTACTTGGATTTGACGCCGACACAAAAACGGCTCTATCAAAAAACGGTGGCCAGCATCCAAACCCAGATCGGCGAGGCCTACCGGAACAAGACCGAATCGCAGGCCAAGATTATCGCCCTGACCGCCATCCTAAAACTCCGCCAGCTCTGCGTGTCCACCCGGCTGATCGCAGGCGCATCGGCCAAACAAGCCGACCACTCCCCCAAGATGCGCTTTCTCATCGAACAATTAGAGGCCTTGCTGCAAGAAGGGCACAGTACATTGGTTTTTTCCCAATTCACCAGCGGACTGGACCTCTTGGAAGGGGATCTTCAACCCACCGGCATCCCCTATCTAAGACTCGACGGCGCCACTCCCACCCAAAAACGAAAAACGCTGGTAAAACATTTTCAGGAAGGCCGGGATGCCTCCGTTTTCCTGTTGAGCCTAAAAGCCGGCGGACAGGGGCTGAACTTAACCAAGGCCTCCTACGTGTTTCACCTGGACCCTTGGTGGAACCCCGCCGTGGAGAACCAGGCCTCCGACCGCGCCCACCGCATCGGGCAGAAAAACAAGGTGTCCATCACACGACTCTTGATGCGCCACACCATCGAAGAAAAGATGATGTTCCTCAAGGAGAAAAAACGCGCCTTGTACGATACGGTCATGGCGGGCGCGGAGAAAGGCGGACGCGGCCAGGCCATCAGCAAGGCGGATTTCGATTTTCTCCTGGGCGGGTAAGCCGATGTTGGACTGGCGCTCAGACGTCCAGGGCAACCAGCGGACTTTGAATCCCGCTTAAATTCGTCTTGAGCACATGGGTGTAGATCTCCGTTGTGCTCACATCCTTGTGGCCGAGCAATGCCTGCAACACGCGGATATTCACGCCCGATTCCAAGAGATGCGTCGCGAACGAGTGCCGTAGGGTATGGCAGGAGGCCCGCTTGACGATCTCTGCCTGACTCTTTGCGTTCGCGACCGCTTTTTGAAGTGTTGTCTCATTGCAATGATGCCGCCGTGTCACCCCGCTCCGCGGATCTTTCGAACGGCTTTTGGAAGGAAATACATACTGCCAGCCCCAGACCTTGGCCGCACCCGGCAGTTTTCGCCCAAGGGCATTTGGAAGAAAGACTTCGCCGTATCCCTCCTTTAAATCGGAGGCATGCAGGGCTTCGACGCGACGCAGATGTTTTTTCAATGGCGTGTGCAGGGGTTCCGGCAAAAGGGTGGAACGGTCTTTATTGCCTTTGCCGTCGCGTACAATCAACAGATTTTGATCGAAATCGAGATCGTGCACCCGCAGCCGCACCACCTCCATCAAGCGCAAACCGCTGCCGTAGAGCAGCTTCGCCATCAGTTGATGCGTTCCGTCTATATGTGTAAGGAGTCTTTTCACCTCATCCCGGCTAAGCACCGTCGGCAGCCGTTTGGCTTTCTTTGCTCGAATCGGCGCGACCTTTTCTTCCATCGGCTGCTGAAGCACTTCGCGATACAAAAATAAAATCGCATGCATGGCCTGGCTTTGCGTTGCCGTGGCCACATCACGATTCACCGCAAGGTGGCTTAAAAAACGCTCGATTTCATGTTTGCCCATCTCCTTCGGGTGCCGCGTGCCGTTGAACTTGATGAACTTGACGATCCATTTGACATAGGTTTTTTCGGTGCGCAGGGAATAATGGTGGTACCGCAGGGTTTCACGAACTTGATCCATGAGTTTGACCGATTTTGGAACATACTTTTCTTTGACTTTTGTTTCCCTGTATGGCATATAGAAATTCTTCCCAAAAAATAGAAGCCGTATATATTTCAACGGCAACGATTCTGATTCTGTATATGGTAAAGAATTATACGGAAAAAATGCTGTATAACACAAATATCCGGGTCTTATACAGAAAAAATTCGGCATAAGACCAAGTT
>JBHHXH010000056.1:0-19870 GCA_046756925.1 Nitrospiria bacterium | reverse complement strand
ATCATAGACACAGTGGCTGGCTCTCTTCGTAACCATCCCGCCATTCTATAATACTTGTGCTGCCTATAGCAGCACCGTATTTTTCATCCCCGCCCTCCCGGGCGGGGCATTCAAATCCGTTTCCTCGTAAAAGGCTGCCGACGCACACACAACTATATGCAATAATTATAGCCGGATATCCAAAAAATGACAGTCCCGGAAGCGGTCAAAAACACCTGGGATGTCATTACACAATTATTTTGCTCCGAGAAGGTTGATAGTGCGCCCGAATTTATAAAAATATTGGCAGGCGGAAAAAACGGCGAGAATCATTGAAATCATCAGTAAAAGTAAACCGATGTTATGAAAGATCGGATCTTTGAAGTCGATCGTCAAAATAATCACGGAAATCGTCTGGAAGATCATTTTATACTTTCCGGTATTCTCAGCCGAAATAACGACGCCTTCTGATGCGGCGATCGCTCGAAAACCGGTTACGGCAAATTCCCTTCCAATGATCACGATCACAAGCCAGGCAGGCACTCTTTGATGACTAACCAGGAGAATTAAAGCGGAGACGACCAACAGCTTATCCGCAATGGGGTCCAGAAATTTCCCCAGCTTGGTAACTTCCAATCGCGCTCTGGCAAGATAGCCGTCTAAAATATCCGTCAGTGCCGCGACTAAGAATATGGCTGCGGCAAGCACTGAACTCCGGAACGATATATTTTGAAAAACAACGATGTAGAACGGAATGAGCATAATTCTGAATGTCGTGAGAATATTCGGCAGGTTCATTCGATTTGGACCCACTAGAAAAAACACTGCGGGTGTAGAATTTTTTTTATAGATAACGTTTATGGGTTCAAGAAAACCTTTGAGACACACCTTCGAACGACAGGCGATGAAAATGCTTTCCATGCGGTCTCTGTCGTCCTGGAATAGTCCGCTTCATCCTTCAAGAGAGCCCGTTCTCTTGCTTTGTCTTCCATCGGCGGTGCATCCAAACCCATTGATCCGGATATTGCTTGATATGTTCTTCGATGCGGGCCGTAAACATCGCCGTATTGACTTCGATATCCTTTTCCCGGTAATCACTCTTGAAAAGATCGATCGGTTTTTCAATCGTAATCCGATGACGGTCACCCGAAAGCCGGGTAACGAAACACATCAGGGTGCTTGCTTCGCTTCTTAAGGCAAGCTGTGCCGCACCTGCGGGCGTATAGGCTTTTTTGTTAAAAAAGTTCACAAAGACCCCATCCACCTTGGTATCTTGATCGATTAACAAACCGAGCACTTCTTTCTTCCGGAGTACCCCAAGAATTTTTCTAGAGGAAGAGGGACTGCCTCGACTAATGGTCTCTACATTGAATTCCGAGCGCAGACGAACGATCCATTCGTCGATCCGGGGATCCAAGAGCGGTGCCGCAATGACATGAAGCCGATAACCGCGCAAGGAAAGAACGGCGGCCATCAGCTCCCAGTTTCCAATATGTCCGGTAATCAGTATGCATCCCCGACCCGAATCCTGGGCAGCCCTTAGGTATTCTTCTCCTTCGATGGAAACCAGCGATTCAAGCCGATCGTGACTGAGGTATTGGAGATTGAGTACTTCGATCAAACCCTTCCCAAGATTAAAAAAATTTCTCTTGGCGATCAGCCTCAATTCCCGACGGGACATGCCCGCGCCAAAAGCGATTTGAAGACTGTCGAGCGATCGATTTCTTTCGCGGCGAAGCAAATAATAGGAAAGCACGCCCAACAATCCGCCGAATTGCACCCCCACCCGCCAGGGAAGAAAGCGGCAGAGAAAGGCCACCGTCCTTAAAGAAAAAAACAGAAGCGCATGGGTAATCTTTTTAGAGAGCTTTAACTTCCTCATATAGGTCCCACTTCTCCCTCGACTTTCTGTGCGGAAAGAATGAAATCGATCACCTCTCTCACCGCCCCCTCGCCCCCTTTTCGTTGCGTGACCCAATCCGCCGCACCCTTGACGGCATCGACGGCATTCGCGACGGCAATAGGAAACCCCACCTTCCGTAAAAGAGGAAGATCGATGAGATCGTCACCGATAAATGCAACCGCCCGGCGATCCAAGTGTCTTCTTTCTAGAATCTCCTTATAAGGAATCACTTTATTCCCGACACCTTGATAGAGATCTTCGACATGAAGCTCTTTCGCGCGCCGTGCCACGATGGGAGAGCTTCGTCCGGAGATGATCCCGACGCCGATCCCCGCTTTATGCAGGAGAGAGATACCCAAGCCATCATATATGGAAAACACTTTTATTTCCCCGCCCGCTTCATCGAAAAACAGTAGTCCGTTGGTCATCACGCCGTCGACATCCAAAAGCACGTATCGGATCTGCTTTGCTTTTTCCAATAGCGATTCTGAAATGTCCTGAGGGAAGACCATCTATGCCACCTTTTTTTTAAGCAAATCATGAAGGTGTACTACCCCTTGCACACGATCCTTCTCATCCACTGCGATGAGGGCTGTGATCGCATGCGTTTCCATCAACTGTAAGGCCTTGGCGGCGAGGGCTTCCGATTGAATCGTTTTCGGATGAAGGCTCATCACCTCCCGCGCAGGGCATGAGAAGACTTCGCGCTCATCTCGATCGATCGTTCTGATCAGCCGCCTTAAATCTCCATCGGTAATGATACCCGAGACGGCGCCTTCCTCATTTAAAACAATCGTCATCCCCAGTTTCTTCGCCGTCATTTCGATGACCACTTCCTTTATCGGCATCTCTTCGGCCACGGTCGGAATGTGCACTCCCTCGTGCATGACATCCCGCACCTTCAGGAGCAGGGTTCGCCCCAAGGCACCTCCCGGATGAAACGAGGCAAAATCTTCCCTCCGAAACCCCTTTTTTTGAAGCAGCGCGACCGCAATCGCATCTCCCATTGCGAGGGCTGCGGTGGTGCTGGCCGTCGGTGCCAAACCCAACGAACAGGCCTCTTCTCGAACGGAAACGTCCAGTACCACGTCACTGCTCTTGGCAAGGGATGACGCCATATTTCCCGTCAAGGTAATAATCTTCAAACCCTGTCTTTTGAGAGAGGGTAGAATGCGGAGAATTTCTTCGGTTTCGCCGCTGTTGGAAATGGTGATGGCGATATCGTCTTTTGAAATCATCCCAAGGTCGCCATGAATACCCTCCGAAGGATGCAGAAAAAAAGCGGGCGTGCCGGTGCTGGCCAGTGTCGCGCTTATTTTCTTCCCGATCAAGCCGGATTTGCCCATACCGATAACCACCACCCGTCCACGGCAGGCATAACAAAGTTCGATGGCTTCCTCGAAACGCTGATCGATACGATCGATGAGCGAAGAAATGGCTTCCGCTTCAATCTTCAGCACCCGAATCCCTTCTTCCAATACGCCGACCATCATCGCTTCGGTTCAATGTCCTTTGAATAAAACGAAACTCATTGTTCCAATACGGACAGCATTCTCCTGATCTGAGAAAGGAGTTTGTCCAAAGATTCTAAATCGATCATATTGGGGCCATCGGAAGGCGCTTGGTCCGGACTCGGATGCACCTCCAAGAAAAGGCCGTCACAACCTGCGCCGACCGCAGCGCGCGATAGCGGCATGACAAACTCGCGTTGACCGCCGGAGGCATGGCCCTTCCCACCCGGAAGCTGTACGCTGTGAGTGGCATCGAAGATCACCGGATATCCCCATTGACGCATAATCGTCAGGGACCGCATGTCGCTGACCAAGTTGTTATATCCAAAACAGCTTCCCCGTTCCGTTAAAAAGATGCTTTCGTTGCCGGTGGATTTTACTTTTTCGACGGAATGCCGCATGTCCCAAGGAGCCATAAACTGCCCCTTTTTCACATTGACGATTTTTCCTGTTTTTCCAGCGGCAATGAGAAGGTCCGTCTGTCTGCACAAAAAGGCGGGGATCTGCAGCACGTCCAGGACCTCCCCGGCCGACTTCACCTCCCGCTCGCTATGCACATCGGAAAGCAGCGGAAGCCCAATCTCCGACCGGACGGCACTTAATATATCCAACCCTTCTTCCATTCCGAGCCCCCGGTAGGAGGCAATGGACGTTCGGTTCGCCTTATCGTATGACGATTTAAAAATCAATGGGAATTGATGGTTCTTGGCGACCTTCACAATTTTTTCGGCTGTTTTTAAGACGAAATCCCTCCCTTCGATCACGCAAGGACCGGCAACGATAAAAAAGTCTCCCTTCTCGATTTGAAAAGATTCCACCTTGAATCCATGAAACATATCAATCCACCGTTAAGCCAAGGGCACCATTTCATCCCCCTCCATGCGGAGATAGAGAGGCATTCGATGCCGCTTTCACAAATGATTGAAAAAGGGGATGCGGTTTTTGAGGCCGCGACTTAAACTCAGGGTGAAACTGAACGGCCACAAACCAGGGGTGATGCTGTAACTCGACCATCTCCACCAAGGCGCCATCCGGAGACAAACCGCTAAAGACAAGACCGGCTTCGGCCAATGACTCTCGATAGGCATTATTGACTTCATATCGATGTCGATGGCGTTCCCGTATCTCACCCAATCGGTATATTTCATGCGCTCTTGTACCTTCTTCGATCCGGCAGGGATAGCCCCCCAGTCGCATCGTTGCGCCTTTATCCTGAAGATCGCGTTGTTCATGGAGAAGATCGATCACCGGGTGGGGCGTATCGGAATCGAATTCGGCGCTATTGGCCTGGGACAAGCCGGCGACATTTCGCGCAAATTCGATAACCGCGCACTGCATGCCGAGGCAAATGCCCAAGAAAGGCAGCTTCTCTTCCCGCGCATAGCGAATAGCGGCGATTTTTCCCTCGATGCCCCGCTGTCCGAATCCGCTCGCGACCAAAATGCCTTGTGCGGAAGACAGCAAGGTTTCGACACCTTCGACCTCAATGGCTTCGCTGTTCACCCAACTGACATGAACCTTGAGTTTGTTCCCGATCCCCCCATGGATCAAGGATTCATAAAGACTTTTATAGGAGTCCTTTAGATCGACGTATTTTCCAATCAGGGCGATACACACCTCCCCTTCCGGTTTTTCAATCGTTTCCGTGATTTTATTCCAATAGTCCAATTGAGGCGGCGGGGTATCAAGCCCCAATTTTTTAACAATGATTTGGTCTAATTTTTCCCGATGTAAGACCAGGGGCACCTCATAGATGGAAGAAACATCCTTCGCCGTAATCACCGCTTCCTTCTCGACACTGCAAAAGAGTGCGATCTTCTTTTTTAAATCCTCAGAAATTGCCCGCTCGGTCCGGCAGAGCAGGATGTCGGGTTGAATGCCGATCTCCCGCATCTTATTGACGCTGTGTTGCGTCGGTTTTGTTTTTAACTCATCCGCCGCCTTGATATAAGGTACCAGAGTGAGGTGGATATACAGAACATTCTCCCGGCCGATATCAAATGGATACTGACGAATGGCTTCAAGAAAGGGCAAGCTTTCGATGTCGCCGACCGTTCCGCCGATCTCGACAATCGCGACATCGACCGGATGTCCCGAAGGGCTCAAATCGGCGACCGACATGATAGAGCGTTTGATCTCGTCCGTAATATGCGGAACGACTTGTACCGTTCCCCCCAGGTAGTCGCCGCGTCTTTCTTTGCTGATCACGTTGTAATAGATCTTTCCGGTCGTATAGTTGTTGTCCTTCGACATATAAACGGAGGTATAACGCTCGTAGTGACCCAAATCGAGATCGGTTTCAGCACCATCTTCGGTCACAAAAACCTCCCCATGTTGATAAGGATTCATTGTTCCGGGATCGACGTTGATATAAGGATCGAGTTTCAAAAACGTGATGGTCAGACCTCTGGCTTCGAGGAGGTTCCCAATAGAGGCTGCGGAAAGCCCTTTACCGAGAGAAGAAACAACACCCCCCGTGATAAAAATATACTTCGTGATACGATCTTCCACTCTGAACCCTCAATTGTCTTTGATAGGTGTCTGCCGATTGAGCCGGTGCCAATTTAGCACAACTGATCTTTGTTCAACAATCCCTTCTTCCAAGAAAAATAGTATCTCCAAAAAAATTAAGCCGTATTGCGTCTCTTAAATATGCCCCACACAAGGCGCTTCGGCATCCTCCGGAGCGCCTTGCTTGGATCCGCGATTTGCTGTATAACCTCTACCAACATCGAACCTTTTTTATGCTGCCTTTTTCGAGCCAGGTGTGTCCATGCCCCATGAAAATGCCCTGCATATTTTTCTTGCCGGACCCTATTCATCTGAAGTGGCCGTCGATATTACAAGGCTTCTCACAGAGGCTCGAACCCGGCTGTTCGACATGGATCTGGTCCTGAAGCATGGGTGTTTTGCGTTTTCCATTCTGATAGACACATGTGACCGAAGCGGGCATTTTCTCGATCCACAATCGGGCATCGGAAAAAACAAGCTATTTGACCCTCTTAAAAACCGGGCCGTCCATGGAAATCTACTCCTTGAGATCCAAACGGTCTCCTCCCGAGATGTATCCGAAACAATCATCAAATCAAATCGCGTCGTCACGTGTTTAGGCCGGCCCATCGAATCCAACGCGATACACCGAATCTGTTCCATCCTAAGGGAAACCGGATTTGAAATGCACCGAATCAAAACGCTCGCGCGTCATTCGATCAACTGCATCGAAATGACCATCAATGCGAAGGAAGGCGCACAACCTGATAACCTCGATCGAAAGCTCCAAAAGTCGGCGGAAAAATTTGGCATCGATTTCGCGGTTCAAGAAACAGATTGGAATCGCCGCCTCAAAAGACTGATTATCTTTGACATGGATTCGACGCTGAGCGAAATCGAAGTCATCGACGAGTTGGCAAAAGAAGCTGGCGTTGGAGACAAGGTCGCCGGCATCACCAAACGGGCGATGAACGGAGAGTTGTCCTTTCCCGAAGCGCTGCGAGAACGCGTCGGCCTCCTAAAAGGACTTTCGGAAAACGCTTTGGCAACGGTTTACGAACGTATGCCCTATACGCCGGGTGTGGAAAAGCTGTTCGTCTTTCTAAAAAAATTGGGCATTCGCACAGCGGTTCTGTCCGGAGGTTTCGACTATTTTACATCCCGCGTTGAAAAGATCCTGGGGATTGACTATAGCCATTCAAACCGTTTAGAGATTGAAAACGGCGTACTGACCGGCCGTTTGATCGGCGACATTGTCGATGGCAAGAAAAAAGTGGCGTTCATGGAAGAAATGGTACGAAAGGAAGGCATCACCCTCGCCCAAGTCATCGCCGTGGGAGACGGCGCGAACGACCTGCCAATGATTCAACGCGCCGGACTTGGGATCGCTTTCGACGCGAAACCAACAGTACGGGCCAAGGCGCCCATCCACCTGAGCCATCGAAACCTGTCGCTCATCCCCTATTTTATGGGATATACTGAGGAAGAAATAGAAGCAATCACTGGCGTCGAGCCAAGCAAAATTTTTAATTAAACGTCTCCTTACTAAATGCAATCGCCCGATTTTTGCCTTGGAGCTTCGCTTGATAGAGGGCCCGGTCGGCATTTCGAACCAATTGTTCGAGACTATCCGCATCGTCCGGAAAAGTGGCCAAGCCAACACTCACAGCCAACTGCTTTGCATCCGACGCTTCCTTAGGACGTATTTCTTGTTGTTTGATCCCTTTGCAAAGCCTGTCGGCGATAATCCAGGCATCTTCCTTCCGGGTTTGCGGAAGAATCACCGTAAACTCTTCTCCTCCATAACGGGACGGCACGTCAATCGAACGGATATATTGACGAATGGCATTCCCAAGCACCTTGAGCAGCTCGTCTCCTTCTTGATGGCCGTAAGTATCGTTAATCCGCTTAAAATCGTCGAGATCCATCATAATCAATGAAACCGGCACCTGGTGGCGACGGGTGCGTTCGATCTCTTCTAGAAGACGCTCATGAAAAGTCCTTCGATTCAGGAGACCCGTGAGCGGGTCGGTAATGGATATTTGTTTCAGCCGCTTCGTTTTTCTATAAAGCGCGGATCGTTCCAAGGCGATGGCAATATAGCCGCCGATCGCTTCCAAGACAGCCAAGTCTTCTTTGGAGAAGGGACGACCCGATATTTTATCGGCCACATTGATCAATCCGATCGTTTTATTTTTTTGCTGAATCGGCACGCTGACAAAGTATGCCGTTCTGTAAGCCGGCTTCGGTTTTCGCTTCAAGCGATAATAATGGTTGCGGTCGTCTACCAGAATTCCACGTCCCTCTTGAAATACCCTGCCGGCAATCCCCTCTCCCGGTTTAATGGTGTGAAAGGTCAAAAGCGATCGGTCGCTGCCCGCGAGGGCCTTGATCGACAACTCGTTCTTGTCGTCATCCAAGAGCATGATGGACCCGCGTTCCGCATCCAAGGTTTGAACCGCAAGCTGCAAGAACTGTTCGAACACCGGTTCGAGGCGGGGAGGGGATTCGATGATCTTTTTTAGGTCCGAAAAGGATTGTATCGCCTCACGATATCGTGACAACTGCCGTTTCAGCACAATGTTTTCGTGGACGGTGCCGGCCTTTTTGCACAAGGAAACGATGGTTTCTGCATCTTTTTCGGCCAATGGGGTGTTTAAAATCGCTAAGATGAGGACGGCTCCCCCCTCTTGATAGATCGGAAAAAGGGCGCAGGAGGAGATGCTTTCGTGGAAACCGGATTCTTTCAGTTCGTATTTCGTATCGATATAAACAAAATCGGTTTTCCGCAAATACGGACGGACCAAGAAGTCGACATGGACCTTTAAACGTGACAATCTTTCTTTTTTCTCGCCGAAAGCGGCGATGACCTCGTAGGGTGCGCCTTTATCCACTTGATTGAATACAACAGCGCTGTTTAAATGGTACAGGGCGCCGAGCGCATCGAACAACATCGAGAGATTCCGGGCGATTTCATCCTTGTCGTGAAGGTCCGGAAGTGGCCGAGCGTGTTTTTCCTTCAAAACCTTGGAGGACGGCACCGCTTCTTGACCCGGTCGAAACGCATTGGCCAAGAGAAGGCGTCCCGCGGAGGCCAACTTGGCGGCAACGTCGCGATGGCTGGACAAATTCTCTGTGTCGGAAACGGTCTTACCGGCAACAAGCGCCAATACTGCATTATCCTTCACCCGGATGGGAACGGCAAAAAAGTGGAGATGGTCCGGACAGGACGAAAAAGCAATTTTCTCCGAGGAAACGGCACGATCCAACACCTTTTCGAATTCCGCCACACAGGAAAGATTGCTGACGTTGGTCTGAATGAGATGGTTGAGTACACCGGCACGGGAAAGCGGAGTGATCGGTTTTTTCGTGACAGGATCGTATATGAGGATGGAAAACGGCGATAAAGATGCAAGGCAGTTTTGGATGTCGATCAATACATTGTTTGAAACGGGCCTCGTCGCCTGCACCGATACACCTTAAATTTATGTAAAAAAATATAGTAAATGCGATGAATGTCCTAAAAAAATAGAATGATTCGATATTTTAATAGCGTTACCTTATCCAAATAGAAAAAGAGCTATATTATTCTGAAATTATTCTAAAGAGAAAGTGTTTCATTTTAGAAAGCTTGCATTTATAAGTCAAGTCTTCTGAAACACAATATTTAGGATGAAAAAGCCCCAAGGGCGGCAAGGTGCGTTCGAACAGACCGGGTGAGTGCATCCAGATTGTATCCTCCTTCTAAACAGGAGACAATCCGTCCCTTGCAATAAGTGACCGCGAGCCGGGCGACGATTTTTGTCATCTCGTCAAAACCGCGCTCCGTCACCATTAAATTGGCCAGCGGATCATCCCGGTGCGCATCGAAACCGGCGGAAATGAGCATAAAATCGGGTCGAAACGACGAAACCGCATCCGCAAGATCGCGTTCGAACTTTGAGAGCATAAGGGCATCGCCGGACCCGCTGGGAAGCGGACAATTGAGGGTGGTCCCCTCCGCCTCTCCGGTTCCCCGTTCGCTTTCGCTCCCCGTGCCCGGATAACAGGGAAACTGGTGTGTACTGAAATAGAATATCGATGGGTCGTGATAAAAAAGATGTTGCGTTCCGTTTCCATGATGCACATCCCAATCGACGATGAAAACACGCGGTAAGCCATATTTTTCCTGTATATAGCGGGCCCCGATCGCCACGTTGTTAAAAAAACAAAAGCCCATGGCATGATCCGCTTCGGCATGGTGGCCCGGAGGACGAATGGCACAAAACGCATTTCGAATGGAACCGGCCAGAACATCATCAACCGCCGTCAAGACGCCGGAGACGGCCAGCTCTGCGGCCCGAAGTGACATGGGTGCCATCGGGGTATCCGGATCGAGATAAACCAAGCCGGTCTTTGGAACACGCGCCTTTAATAAATCGGAATAGGATCTTCGATGCACCTTGGAGATCCAATCATAAAGATCCGCGCGCCATACCGGTTGAATCACCTTGAGTAAAACCGGGCCTTCTTTAAGCGTATTTTGTGAGTTTTCCTCTAATAATCTGCTTTGCAATACGGAAAGTCTTTGAGGAGATTCCGGATGGCCAGGACCGGTTTGATGATGCAAGGTATCCGGGTGGATGATAAATCCGGTCTTCATTGAAGATAGGGGTTTTCTTTTTTTTCGATCCCGATGGCGGTCTTTGGACCATGTCCGGGATAGACCCGTGTTTCTTCCGGAAACGAAAGGAGTTTATTATGAATCGAGGCGATCAGGGTTGGATGCGAACCGCCCCATAAATCCGTCCGGCCGATGCTCCGAAAAAACAAGGTGTCCCCCGTCCATAAACCCAAATCGGCAATAAAAAAACTCAAGCTGCCGGGTGTGTGCCCCGGCGTATGAAGGACCTCCACACTGTGTTTTCCAAAGGAAAGACTGGCCCCGTCCTTCAAAAAATGATCAATCGTCGGCGTATCGGGCACTTCTAATCCGAATAAATCGGCCTGAACATCCAGACGATTGCAAAGCGGCATGTCGTCTTCGTGAAGACAGGTTTGACCCCCACATGTTTTATGAACGGCGTTTGTCCCACCGACATGATCGAGATGGGCATGGGTGTGGAGAATAAAACGCGGGCGGAGGTTTTGCGCGGCCAACACCGCCGAGATTTTATCGGAGTCTCCTCCGGGATCGATCACGATCCCCTCACCGGTCTCTTTGCAGCCGAGAATCGTGCAATTGCATTGAAACGGGCCCACCGGAAAAGCATCGAAGAAGGGCGTCTGCATTTGTCCTTTATGGAAGAACGGAAAGCCCATTCGATAACGACGACTCAGGGTTCTTTGAAACATGAACCGGAAGTAAGGTTGTCACCTCACCGTACATCACCTCAATCGTCTGTCTGGGTTCCAAGTCTTTTTTAGCGTATTTGACGATCAACTTACCGACTTCATTGAAAGCATTTCGATCTTGACTGCCAGTGAACACAGCATCCGGCGCTGAAAATCTGGGATGAAAAAAATGCATGCGTTCGTCCCGCACATCTTGTTCCGAGATACGCCACAGGGCTTTGTTCTCCGCTTCGTTTCGACCGATGACAACATGGCCGCCACCGCTCAAATCAAAATGCCTGCCGATTCGGATCAGGCGGACTTCCGTCATCGTTGGCTGGGACACCCGCTCAAAAAATGCCGAAAGCCGCTTGGAGAAGTTTGCATCGGTGAGGAGACATCCGCCGGCGGGAGACGAATACCCGCTGAGCTTTAGGTCTTCAGCCCACTTCAGCTGCTTCGTCCGGCTCCTTCCCGAAAGCTTGAGTAATTTTTCTCGATCGACCCATCCTTCGCGTTCCATATAGGTCGGCGGAAAATGACGTGCGGATAAAGGCCGGAGGATCCGATCCTCGACCTGACTATTCCGGTCGATCAGTGAAATAGATTCCCTTCTTTGTGACATGGGACGCTGCCCCAACACCTCTCCCGTCACGATGAAATCGGCTCTTTGCTCCTTCATCACACCCTGGGCGATTCGAAACATATAAACCCGGCAATCGATACAGGGATTCATATTTTTCCCGTAACCGTATTTCGGATGCCGGACGAGCTCCACATAGTCCATCCCTTTTTGAATCTTGATTAATCGAATGCCGAGATGCTTCGCAATCATATCGACATTTTCTCGGCAACCAAAAGGACTATCCAGATAGAGACCGATCATCTCGATTCCCTGATCGAGGACCAATTTCGTCGCCAAGGTGCTGTCCAAACCACCGGACATTAAAGAGATTGCACTTCTTTTTTTCATTACCCCTCCATAAAATCGGCATACTATCAACGGCTCGAGGTGCTGTCAACCATCTTTCCGGACTTAATGATTAACGATCCCCTGGGCCGTTTGAGAAGGTGCCGGATGTCTGCTTCACCATCCGCCGATCTCATCGTAAAGTCGCCGTAAAGTCGTCCGCAGGCCGGACAAATAAATCCGAAACACCTTTCTTAATAAGCCGAAAACCACCCTCAATCCCCAGCGGGTTTTAATAATGAAGCGCCCATCCCAAAAAGCAATATTTACCCTAATTTCCCGAATAGACTGGGGTTTTTAGACACCCTCCCCTTGACAAAAAACCGGCCCGCATGCTACCAACTAAAAGATATGTCGTCTTTGCCCGGTCATGGGACAAAGACCGGGAGTCTTATGAAAAAATCATTACACAATTCGAAAAAGAAGACCTTTATCCCACATCTTCCCCCTCGACAAGGGCTCTACGACCCGGCGCACGAACACGATGCCTGCGGAATTGGTTTTGTCGTCAATATCAAGGGGATTCGGTCTCACGATATTGTCCAAAAAGGATTCCAGATCCTGCAAAACCTCACCCATCGAGGCGCCGTCGGAGCCGATCCGGATACCGGCGACGGCGCAGGCATTTTACTTCAAATACCGCATGCGCTTTTTGAACAGATTGCAGGGGAAAACGCCATTTCCCTGCCCCCCCAAGGCGCCTATGGCGTCGGAATGATCTTTCTTCCTTCCGAAGCCAACGAGAGAAAAGCCTGTGAACGCCTCCTCGAAAAAATTATCGAAGAAGAAGATCAGCACCTGCTCGGCTGGAGAGCGGTGCCGACCAAGGACGACCACATCGGACGAATCGCCAATAAAACCCGTCCGAACATTCGGCAGGTCTTTATCGCCCGCGGCATCTTGAGTGAAAACGAATTCGAGCGAAAACTCTATCTCATACGAAAACGTGTCGAAAACGCCGTTCGTGAGTCGGCGATCGGTGACAAATCGTCTTTTTACATCTGCAGCCTTTCTTGTAGAACCATTATTTACAAGGGGCTGCTGCTTCCGGAACAGCTGCCTTTCTTTTATCCGGATCTATCCGATCCACAAACCGAAAGTGCGCTGGCCCTGGTACACTCCAGATTTTCCACCAACACCTTTCCCGCTTGGCCCTTGGCCCATCCTTATCGATATACCTGTCACAACGGAGAAATCAACGCGCTCAAAGGAAACGTTAACTGGATGCGCGCACGGCAGGGGCGTTTTTCATCCAAGTTGTTTGGAGACAGCCTCGAGGAGCTTTTCCCCATCATCTATCCCGACCAAAGTGATTCGGCCTGTTTCGACAACGCCCTTGAATTTCTCGTCATGGGCGGCAGATCGTTGCCCCATGCGATGATGATGTTGATCCCGGAAGCCTGGGCCGGCAACCCGCATATGGACCTCGACCGGAGAGGCTTTTATGAATATCATGCGGCCATGATGGAGCCCTGGGACGGCCCGGCGGCAATGGCCTTCACGGATGGCAGGATGATCGGCGCGACCCTCGATCGAAACGGTTTACGGCCTGCGCGTTATTTGGTCACCCAGGACGATTTAGCCATCCTGTCTTCCGAATCCGGCGTCCTGACTTTTAAGCCGGAGGAAATTCGAACAAAAGGGCGTCTGCAACCGGGAAAAATGTTTTTAATCGATACGACCCAAGGCCGCATTATCGAAGATGACGAAATTAAAGAAAAGATGGCGGCCCAAAAACCCTACCGGAAATGGGTGGCGGAACACCGGATCAGCATCGAAGAGCTCCCCGTGCCATTGAACGTCCTGCAACCGGATCACATTACCCTTCGGCAAAGACAGCAAACCTTCGGCTACACCATCGAGGACCTAAAACTCCTGCTGGCGCCCATGGCCGTCTTGGGCGAAGAAGCCATCAGTTCCATGGGAGATGACACGCCCTTGGCGGTCTTATCAAATCAATCCAAACTGCTCTTTAAATATTTCAAGCAACTCTTTGCCCAAGTTACCAACCCGCCGATCGATCCGATTCGAGAACACCTGGTCATGTCCCTCATTACGACAATCGGCCCAAAGGCCAACCTCTTGGGGGAAACCCCGGAGCATGCACGCCGAATCAAGGTCCACCAGCCGGTTCTCACCAATGCCGATCTTGAAAAAATTCGACAGATTTCTGATGGACATTTTAAAACCATTACCCTGAAGATGCTCTTCCGCGCCGCAAACGGACCGAAAGAATTGGCCATCGCCCTCGATAAACTCTGCCAGCAGGCCAGCGCCGCGATCCATGACGGCTATACCTTTATTATTTTAAGCGACCGTGGCATCAATGCAGACTGGGCGCCCATTCCCTCTCTGCTGGCCATCTCCACCGTCCACCATCATCTGATTCGAGAATCGCGTCGTACGGAAGTCGGTTTGATCGTGGAAACCGGTGAAGCCAGGGAAGTTCCCCATTTCGCTCTGTTGATCGGTTACGGCGCCGGCGCCGTCAATCCATATCTTGCATTTGAAACCCTCACCGATATTTCACGGGAAGGATATTTCCCTGAAGCCATCGACGAGACGACCGCCGAGGTCAAATATATCAAGGCCATCAACAAGGGCCTTTTAAAGATCTTTTCCAAGATGGGCATCTCGACCGTTCAAAGCTATTGCGGCGCTCAAATTTTCGAAGCCGTGGGTCTCGATGCCGCCCTGGTCGAACGTTACTTTACCGGCACGGCTTCAAGGATCGGAGGGATCGGGATTGAAACCGTCGCGGAAGAAACCCTCCATCGGCATCGGACCGCTTACCATACCTTTCATCCGATCCAGCAGCTCGACTTCGGGGGAGAATACCACTATCGGATTCAAGGAGAACACCACAATTGGAACCCGGAAACGATCGCCACCTTGCAACATGCTTGCAATAAAAAGGATTTCGAAACCTTCAAAAAATTTACGCGTCTTGTCCACGATGAATCGAAAGGCCGATCCACATTAAGAGGGCTCTTCGAGTTTAAAGAAACAGGACCGATTCCCATTGAAGAAGTCGAACCGGCCTCCGAAATCATGAAGCGCTTTACCACCGGTGCCATGTCCTACGGCGCCATCAGCAAAGAAGCCCATGAAACACTCGCGATCGCCATGAACCGAGTCGGGGGTCGTAGCAACACTGGTGAGGGAGGGGAAGATCCCGAACGCTTTCGAGACGAACGCAACAGCGCGATTAAACAAGTGGCTTCCGGAAGGTTTGGCGTGACGACGGATTATCTGGCACACGCTACCGAACTCCAAATTAAAATGGCGCAAGGTGCAAAACCCGGGGAAGGCGGACAACTCCCAGGACACAAAGTAGACGAAATTATCGCCAGACTGCGTTTCTCTACACCCGGGGTCACCTTGATCTCCCCGCCCCCGCACCATGACATTTATTCCATCGAAGACCTGGCACAACTGATCTACGACTTAAAAAATGTAAACCCCAAGGCCGCCGTCTCCGTGAAACTCGTCTCGGAGATCGGCGTCGGCACCGTGGCAGCCGGCGTCGCCAAGGCCCATGCCGATTTGATCCTGATCTCCGGCGGCTCCGGCGGCACGGGTGCGGCCGCCTCTTCTTCCATCAAATATGCCGGGCTCCCCTGGGAGCTGGGTTTGGCCGAAACACACCAAACCCTCGTACTAAACAACCTCCGCGGCCGGACCCGGATTCAAACCGATGGCCAATTTAAAACCGGACGAGATGTCATCATCGCCGCCATGCTGGGCGCCGAAGAATTCGGTTTTTCGACGGCGCCACTGATCGTGGAAGGTTGTATCATGATGCGGAAATGCCATCTCAATACCTGTCCGGTTGGCATCGCTACTCAAGATCCGATCCTTCGTAAAAAATACAAAGGCAAAGCGGAAGATGTCGTCACCTATTTTCAGTTCATCGCAAGGGAAGTCCGCAAGTGGATGGCGCAACTCGGTTTCCGGCGCATCGAGGAGCTCATCGGCCGGTCAGACATGATCCGGCCTCAAAAAGCGCTGGATCATTGGAAGGCGCGCGGGCTTGACCTTTCCGCCATCTTGTATCGTCCTGACACTGCTCCGGATATCGCCGTTTCATGCGTTCAACCGCAAGATCACGGCATTGAAAAGGCCTTAGACCATCAATTGATAAAAATCTCAAAAAAAGCCATTCACGAAAAAACACCGGTTTACTCGAAACTTGAAATCAGAAATACCCATCGAACGGTGGGTGCCATGCTCTCGGGCGAAATCGCGGAACGTTACGGATCCGAAGGGCTGCCGGATGACACCATCCGCTTCGATTTCACCGGCACGGCCGGACAAAGCTTCGGCGCCTTTTGCGTCAAGGGCGTCTCCTTGACCCTTGAAGGCGATTCGAACGATTATACCGGCAAGGGTCTCTCCGGAGGCCGTATCGTGGTCTATCCCCCCAAGCATTCCATCTTCGTTCCCGAGGAAACCATCATCATCGGAAACACATCCCTTTATGGGGCCACCGCAGGCGAGGCGTATTTTTACGGACTTGCGGGTGAACGCTTTGCCGTGAGAAACAGCGGTGCGAACGCCGTGGTGGAAGGCGTGGGAGATCACGGCTGCGAGTATATGACGGGCGGCACGGTGGTCGTTCTCGGGAAAACCGGTCGAAATTTCGCGGCAGGGATGAGCGGCGGCGTGGCTTATGTGCTGAACGAAGAGAACGGATTTGAAAAACAATGCAACTTAAGCCTTGTTGAGCTGGAAGCGGTCGACGATCCCGAGGACATACTTCGACTGAAAACATTCATTGAAAAACATGTCCGATATACACAAAGCGCCAAGGGAAGAAGAATATTAGAACAGTGGGAAACGTGCTTGCCGCAGTTTGTCAAAGTAATCTCCATGGAATATAAAAAAGTCTTGGAAGATAGAAGGATGAAGGAGGCGGGCATTCGTGGGTGAATTAAGAGGCTTTATGAAAAACACCCGGAAGGATCCTCGAAAACGTCCCACGAATGAGCGTATTCTAGATTGGCGGGAAATTTATCTGCCGATCGGAGAAGAAACCCTCAAACAGCAGGGTGCGCGATGCATGGATTGCGGCGTCCCTTTTTGCCAAGGATGGTCGGGTTGTCCCGTACAGAATATCATCCCGGAATGGAACGACTTGGTCTCCAGAGGACGGTGGAGAGATGCTTTAAAAGCCTTGCATCACACCAATAACTTCCCGGAATTTACGGGGCGGCTTTGTCCGGCCCCCTGCGAATCGGCTTGCGTTCTCGGAATTATCGACAAGCCGGTTTCCATTCGCGTGCTCGAATGGAACATCATCGAAAAGGGATTTTCAGAAGGATGGGTCACACCCCTTCCGCCAAAACGCGAAACGGGGAAAAAGGTCGCCGTGATCGGATCCGGCCCGGCCGGTTTGGCCGCGGCCCAACAGCTTCGCCGCAGCGGACATGCCGTCATTGTTTTTGAAAAATCCGACCGGCTTGGAGGTCTTTTGCGATACGGCATTCCGGATTTTAAAATGGAAAAGAAATGGATCGATCGACGACTCCATCAGCTCGAGGCCGAAGGCGTCGTCTTTAAGACGGACATCCATGTCGGTTCGGATATGCCCTCCGCATCCCTCACCAGGGAATTCGATGCGATTTGTCTGGCCACCGGCGCGGAAGTTGCCCGGGACTTGCCCATCCCAGGGAGGGAGTATCAAGGGATCCACCTGGCCATGGACTATCTCACGCAACAGAACAAAAAAGGGGCGAGGGACATCATCGATCCGGCCACCGAGATTACAGCGAAAAATAAACACGTTGTGATTTTAGGGGGCGGAGATACGGGAGCCGACTGCCTCGGCACCTGTCATCGCCAGGATGCACTTGAAGTCCGCCAGATAGAATTACTCCCAAAACCGCCGTCCAAGCGCTCCGAACACTCGCCTTGGCCCCTGTGGCCCATGAAACTGAGAACCACCCCTGCCCACGAAGAAGGCGGCATGAGAGATTGGTCCTTCCTAACAAAACGCTTTTCCCATAAGAAGGGCCATGTCGATAAACTGCACGGAATCCGTGTTGAGATGTCAAAAGACGCGGCAGGCCTTCGGTTTAATGAAATACCCGGAAGCGGGTTTGAAATAAAGGCGGATCTCGTACTCCTGGCCTTGGGTTTTACCGGCCCTGATAAAAAAGGTCTTTTGACGGACCTCGGGGTCAAAACCGATACGCGGGGCAATGTTTGTGTCGATGCGCATCGCATGACCAACGTCAATGGCGTTTTTGCCGCCGGCGATATCAATCTCGGAGCCTCGCTGATCGTCTGGGCGATTCACGAAGGGCGCGAAGCGGCCAAGGGGATTGAGCGATACTTGGCGGCGAATTAAGCCTGTTTCGTCACCGCAAACCTCGTAAGCCTCCAAATCAGTTTCTACTTCTAAACGCCATCGCTTTATACCCCAAAAACCGTTTACTATCAGGGCTTATTTTCATCGTCCCGCCATTTCCAAACCTTATATACATCATATACATCACTATTGGCATAAAGACCGCAACCCTTCTTTCTTGACCGCCGATTCCCATCCCGATTATCCACCACCTTGATCCTTACCCCATTGTTCTCCTAAATCGATTCTAACCCGGCCGCGATTTCCATACTGATCGATTTCATGACATGCCCCGCACACAACCCGAATGGCGTTTATCGTCTTTGTATTATTTAATCAATAAAATCAATGCTTTTTATGCTTAATAAAGACCCAAGCCAACCGTCATCTCCAGAGGCGCCATGAACAGCGTGAATACGATGGAAATACCGTCGGCATATCCGACCCCCCTCGTTTGAGGGGATTGCTTAATACCAAAAGTGGGAATAACCTTATGTATAAGCGTATCGGACAGATAAGAGACTAAAAAATGGAACCAACCATCCGGCCACAAAACATCCACAAGAAATACCTTCTCGTCGGCGGGATGGCCCTGCTTTTGGGGTTCGGCTTAAACGCCAAAACCCATGCAATGGGATTCGGCGACCTGCTTCAAGGAAGCGCGGCATTCTTAACGCATATGGTCACCCACGAAACAGGGCACCATCTCGTGGCCAATATGGTCGATGGGGAAGATGTACGGATGGATTTTTTCAAGAGCCAGGGTGGAAATTTCTTCCTGGGCCTTTCATCGGCAAGAGGCATCGCCCCGGAATCGATCCTTCCTTTTCGAGCGGCCGGCGTCGTGGCTTCAAATCATCTTTTTAACATGGCCCTGGTAAACTATAGGCGCACAGCCACAACCTATAATAAAGCCTTGTTGTTTTTCTCCGGAACGGATTTTCTATGGTACAGCGTGTGGTCTTTTTATATTAAGGGAAGCAACAATCCCAGCTACGACCCGGTTGGCATTGCACAAGAAACCGGCTTGTCGCATCATGCGATTACCGGCGCGGCGTTCCTACACACTGCGATAAACTTCTATCGCGCTTACTCGGGAAACGATACGCTTGTCCCTTACTTTACACTGGATGATGAACGGGCAAACTTCGGCGTCAGCGTTCATTTCTAGGATCGATCGGAAAACACATCACCGGGAAAATATCCCAAAGATTAAAACAACATCCGCTAGAAAACCTGAGACCGTCATCCGATTCTCTTAAACCTTCAAGCGATTCTCTTAAACCTTCAAGCGATCCTCTTAAACCTTCAAGCGATTCTCTTAAACCTTCAAGCGATCCTCTTAAACCTTC
>JBHHXH010000055.1:0-20007 GCA_046756925.1 Nitrospiria bacterium | reverse complement strand
TCTCTGCCTTTTTGGTTTAAAACCTCCCGCGCAATCAGGATGTCGAGCAATTCTTTTTTCCCTTCGAAAGAATCGAAGCTGCCTTGGCCTTCTCCGGTTAAGCGACGCATCCTTTTTTCGAAAATTTCAGTGGTAATATCGACGCCATTGACCGTGGCGACCGCATTGGAGGGCTCCGCGAAGAGCGGTCTTCCCATACAGACCATCACTAAAGAAACAATAGCAAAAAGAGCAATTCCCTTTTTTTTCATGCAAATTCTCCGGAAATGAATAACTTTTTCAGTATGATACCTCCTTTATCCGAAAAGATCAACGAAAAGCAGCTGGGTTTTAGATTCTAAACTTGCGGGCACTTCGAAAATGGGATATGATCTTTCGGGTTGATAGACATATTGGATTCCATGGATCGGTTAAAAGAGCAGTCTTGTCGAAACAGCAGAGAGTTGCTTTACGAGGGCCAGGCGCTGATTGCCGACCCGATACATAACTATATCCCCTTTACCGTTCCCACCGGGCGGGAAGACGAAACCTGCGAAAAGGATTTAATCGATTCCAAGTGGATGCAGCGGCTCCGTTACATCTATCAGCTGCAATCGGCCCGCTGGGTCTATCCTTCCGCCGAACATTCCCGCTTCGTCCACTCCTTGGGCGCGATGCACGTGGCGGGACGTTTTGCCCGGCACCTTTACCCTTCCTTAAAGGAGGAGACGCCAAATCTGCCGAGCACTCACTTTATCGAAGCCCTGCTCCGCATCGCCGTTTTATTGCATGACATCGGTCATGGGCCTTTTTGCCATTTTTTCGACCATAACTATCTCGACGAATATCAGCTGACCCATGAAAAACTCGGCCAAGCCATCATCCGGGGTGAACTGGCAGGGATCATCAGGCGTATCAGAAGAAGCCCGAGCGGACCGTTTGCGCCGGGAGAAACGCTCGATCCGGAACATGTCGCTTTTTTAATCCATAAGGATAAGACCTATCAAACACCCAAAGGCTATCCCCGCTGGCTGGTGATGCTAAAACCCCTTTTTTCCGGCATCTTTACCGCCGACAATCTCGATTATGTCCTGAGGGACTCCTTTATGTGCGGTGTGTCGATCGGGCCGGTTGATATGAATCGCCTCCTGCACTACACTTTTTTTACGAAGCAAGGCTTAACCCTCCATAAGGCGGGGCTCCCGGCGCTGACGATGTTTCTAAACGCCCGATCCTATCTTTATTTTAATGTGTACTACCATCGGACGACCCGGTCTCTCGACATGCACATGAAAGATATTTTTCGAGATACCATTAAGGAGATTTTTCCCTACAATCCCCTTCACCGATTGAGCGATTACGCGGAATTGACAGACTGGTCTCTCCTCTTGACGGTCAAATCCTGGCGAAACGACAGCTCCGAACAAAGGCGTTCGCTCTTTTTCGAATGGGATAAAATACTAACCAGGGATGTCAAGTGGAAGATGGCCTATGACACCACTCTTTCGCCGATAAAGGGGGCAGAAGATGCCCCGGCAGTGGACCCTGATGCGTTCGAGGAAAAAATGCGCCAGGTCTTGCCGAAATCGTTACAAGGGCTTTCCTTTCGGGTCGACATTGCGAGCCAACGACCGAGGCCCACCGATCCGATCGATATGGGAGAACATCAGATCTATGTCTTTAATCCATCAACGGGGTCCGTGTCGAAGGAGGCGCTGAACCAGTTTGTCGATACCATCCCGAAAAGACTGATCCAATGCCGGGTTTATACACTGAACCACGACCACGATGTGATCCTTTCCGAGGCCGCCGAAACATCGCTGGCCCAGATAATCGCTTCATTTGACATCAAAAAAAATACCCAAACGAATATCGCGGATCTTTCGTAAAATCAAGGAGGCTGTATATGGAATGCCGTCGCAGGTTTTTAATCAAATTGCTGCCCCGTCTCTTCGGCGTCGGCGGCGCACTCTCTTTTTCCATCGCTTCACTCGATCGTCTCATGGCGGCGTCACCGGCGGGATCGAAAGCGGTCAACCTCAATGACCCGAAGTACCGGGTGCTCGTGAACGAACTCGTCGAAAAACACGGCTTTGCGCGGAAGGCATTGACTCAGTTATTTCAAGGGGTGGTTTTTCAAGAAGATATTATCGACAAGTTCGAGCGCCCGGCGGAACGACTCCCCTTTTATAAGTACCGGAAAATTTTTATAAAAGATGATATGATCAAACGCGGCCATGCCTATTTGAATGAAAACCGCGCCCTCCTGACCGAAATTGAGAAAGCTTACGGCGTGGACAAGGAAATCATCACGAGCATCCTCGGTGTCGAAACACGCTTCGGCAAACCCGGCATCGAAAGATATCGGGCCTTCGATATTTTCAATACCGCTTACTCCCTTTATCCCCGGCGAGAAAAATTTTATCGAGGGGAAATGATCGCCTTCCTGCTGCTTTGCAGAGAAGAGGGCATCGACCCCTTTTCGATTAAAAGCTCTTACGCCGGCGCCTTCGGCGTTCCCCAGTTTATTCCCTCCAGCTTTTTAAACTATGCCGTCGATTTCGACCGGGATGGGAAGCGGGATCTCTGGCATTCAAAGGGGGATATCTTTGGAAGCGTCGCAAATTATCTCAAAACCTTTGGTTGGCAGCCGGGCCAGTTAACCTATCTTCCCGCTCGAATCATTAAGGATACGCCCGAGGCAAGAAAGATGGCCCAGGGGGGGTTTAGAAAAACCGTTTCCGTTGCAGAAGCGATCGATCTGGGAATCGAGATCCCGCCGCCGGCAAAAAGAGACGATTCGGTTTCCTTCGCCTATTATGAACCGAAGAAGGGGAATAAGGATCTGATTGCCCTCTTCGGTAATTTTCGTGCGATCACACGCTACAATATTTCCGTCCATTATGCCCTTACCATCGTGAACCTTTCGAGAATCTTTGCATCAAAAGCGTCGGGGTGACACTCCCGTTTCCCAGGCGTGTCTTGATTGTCGCCTCCCTGGGTTGGGTCTTGGCCGCCAATACCGCTGCCATCGCAGACGAGGCGGTCGATGGGGCCAATCGAATCGACGGTCTTCTGAAAAAATCCGAACACCTATACCGAACACGTGATCGGGCGGGGCGCGCGGAGCGGGCCCTCACACTGTATCATCAAATCCTTCAGATCGACCCACGACATGAAGAGGCCTTGTGGAAACTTTCCCGTTCTTTTCATTGGCAGGGGGAAAATGCCCCTCAAACCCAAGATAAAAAGGCGGCTTTTCGATCAGCCGTCCAATATGCAAAGCAGGCCATTTCGATTCAGCCGGCAAGCATCGGAGGCCACTTGATGCTGGCCATGGCCTACGGGCGGATTGCGGAGATGGAAGGGATCATGAAAGCGCTATTGTTGATTGCACCGATCAAAAGTGAGATCAGGACTGTGCTTCAATTGGACCCGAAAAATGATGTGGCCCACCACTTGCTGGGTGTGTTTTATCGAAAAATCCCCCGGCTGCTCGGGGGGTCGATCGAGAAATCGCTGCGCTATCTTCATCAAGCCACCCGGGAAAACCCGTCACGAACACGCCATTACTTGGAACTGGCCCACACTTATCTCAAGCAGAACAAGCGAGATGAGGCGATCGCGCAGCTCGAATTTCTGATGAGCATCCGGGAACCCGAGCATCCGGTTCAAACAAAGTTGGACCGCCAAAATGCGCTGGGTTTATTAGCTGCGTTACGGGCAAAATAGCAATATTCCTCTGAATGAAATTCCGGATCATTTTTCGGAAATCGGCAAGGCAAAAACCTTCCGGCAAATCAATAAATATTCTATATTTGTATGACGCTTGCTTCGCACTTGTAATTGGGTTAGAATGAATATTCTTTTTTTCCAAACGTATTTGTTCAATAAAACGTAACCCGGAACAGCAAGGTCACGATGTTAAAGAGAAGCAAGGTCACCATCATCGGAGCGGGACATGTCGGTGGTACGACCGCACAACGCTTGGCCGAAAAGGAAATCGCCGACCTGGTTTTGGTTGATATCGAGGCGGATATGCCCCGAGGCAAGGCACTCGATCTTTGGGAGTCGGCGCCGATCTACGGATATGATTGCCGGATCACGGGTGGTGGCGACTACGAAGCCACCGAGGGATCCGATTTGGTGGTGATTACCTCCGGCATCGCCAGGAAGCCGGGGATGAGCCGTGACGACCTCCTTCGCGTCAATGCGAATATCGTCAAAGAGGTCACAGAGGCCGTCGTAAAAAGATCTCCGGAAGCCATACTGATTGTCGTTTCGAACCCACTCGATGCGATGACCTACGTGGCCTACCAAACAAGCGGGTTCCCAAAGGAACGCGTCGTCGGAATGGCCGGTGTTCTCGATTCGGCGCGGTTCCGCGCTTTTCTGGCCATGGAATTGAATATCTCGATCGAAAGCATTCAAACCCTTGTCTTGGGCGGACATGGCGACAGCATGGTTCCCCTCCCCCGCTATACAACCGTCTCGGGCATTCCCGTATTAGACCTCATCCCGAAGGAACGTCTCGATGCGATCGTTCAGCGGGCCCGAAATGGCGGCGCCGAAATCGTCAAACTCCTCAAAACCGGCTCGGCCTACTTCGCCCCTTCCGCCGCCATCGTTGAAATGGTCGAAACGATCCTGAAAGATAAAAAGAAAATTCTCCCTTGTTCATCGCTTTGCCAGGGCGAGTACAAGGTGGACGGCGTCTTTATCGGCGTTCCAGTCATATTGGGAAAGAACGGGGTGGAGGATATACTGGAAATAAAGCTAAGCCCCGACGAGACAAGCAACCTGATGCGTTCTGCAAAATCGGTACAAATCCTCTGCAAAACAGTCGACGAAGTCCTATAATTCTTGAGTCGATCGGTCGTCGGCATCGCCGATAGCGAATACCATGATGGAGATCTATTGAATTGACCAGAGTCGTCATCATCGGCGCGGGAAGAGGCGGTACCGCACTGATCGAAATTCTTCATAAGGATCCCCTTGTAGAGATCGTCGGCATTGCGGATATCTACTCCAAAACCCCCGGCATCGACCTGGCCCGACGATACAAGATCCCAACCGCCACCGATTACCAAAAACTGCTCAATGGCAATGTTGATTTGATCATCGATGTGACAGGAAACAACGCGGTTCGGGAAGCCCTGGAGAAGGACCATGCCGGCGTGGAGGTCATTGGCGGGCTTGCCGCAAAATTTATGTGGCAACTCATCGAAGAGCGCATCAAAAGCAAGGTGATGACGGAGACAATTCGCGCCCGCTATTCGTTTGAAAACATGGTCGGTAAGAGCCAAAAGATGCAAACCATCTACGACTTGATTCCAAAAATCGCAAAGACGAACGCCACGGTATTGATTGAAGGAGAAAGCGGCACCGGCAAGGAACTGGTCGCCCATTCCATTCATCAATACAGCATAAGGGAAGACAAGCCTTTTATCCGGGTCAATTGCGCGGCGCTTGCCGAAAGCCTATTGGAAAGCGAGCTCTTCGGTCATGTGCGGGGGGCGTTTACGGGTGCGGTCAGCCACAAATTAGGTCGTTTCGAACTGGCGGACGGGGGTACGCTTTTCTTGGATGAAATCGGAGAAATCAGCATCTCCACCCAGGCCAAACTCCTGCGGGTCATTCAAGAAGGGGAAATCGAAAAAGTCGGCGATTCCCGACGCATTAAAGTCGATATCCGTTTGATCTCCGCAACCAATAAAGACTTAAAGAAAGCCGTCGAAACGGGTGAGTTCCGGCAAGATCTCTATTACCGCCTCCGGGTCGTTCCCATCTCACTGCCGCCGCTCCGCGAACGGAAAGACGATATACCATTGCTGGTAGAGCATTTTATCGGCCGTGCCAACAAGGAGATGGGCAGAAAGGTCAGCCGTGTGTCCAAGGAAGCCATGGACATTCTCATCGATTACGATTTTCCGGGGAATATCCGGGAGCTTGAAAATATTATTGAACATGCCATGGTCTTCTGCACAGGCGACTCATTGGAAACGGAACACCTGCAAAAAGATATCAAGCCTTCGAGAAACGCCCTCATCGGGACCGTTGCCGAAAAGAACGATCCGATTCAGGCCATGGAAAAAGAATTGATCCTGAATGTGCTCCACCAAACCGATTGGAACTATAAAAAGACAGCGGATAAGCTAAAAATGAGCCGCACCACCCTATGGAGAAAGCTAAAGGCCTATTCCATATCGAAGCCAAAAAATGTTTCATAGTTAAACATTTTTATTTTTTGTTTCATTATTTGACGTTTATTAAAAAAATATCGCCTCTATTTCATTGAAATATAAGAGATATATTATATATTAATATGGCACTTGTATTGCATATAATATGTTCCAATATTCACCCATGATAAGGAGGCTACAAATGAGTTGTCCAAGGTGTAGTGGTTTCATGATTTCCGAATCGTTTCATGACTTACAAGACGATACGGGCCAACTCTGTTTTAAGGGTTACCGATGTATGGTGTGTGGAGAGATCGTCGATCCCCTGATCGCCTCGAATCGCGAACACAGACCCCATCTTCAGGCAAGAAATCGCAAATTGATGTCTTTTTAAGAGACATCGGCCTATTTCGATGCAATCCCTCGTATCACAAAAGTCAAGGAACCCGTTTTTGAATCGTTCTAGAATTTTAACGGATCGCGACCTTCCCCTCACCCTGCTTTCGACCATCGAACCCATCAGCCATGACACTTACCTATCCAGGGGCGGTTATTCCGGTCTGTCCAAAGCGATCGAAGATCTGGGCCCGTCTGGCGTTTTGGATGCGGTTCGCCGCTCCGGTCTGCGCGGGAGAGGCGGCGCCGGCTTTCCCACCTGGAAAAAATGGGACATGGTCGCAAAACAGCGAGAAACCCAGCGCTACCTCTGCTGCAATGCTGCGGAGGATGAGCCGGGCACATTTAAAGACCGCTTTCTGCTCCGGTCCAATCCACATCAACTGATTGAGGGCGCGATTTTATCGGCCTATGCCATCGGGGCTGAAGACGCCTATTTATACATCAACTGCCGATTTGAGGATGAACTTCAATTTATGGAAGACGCGCTTCAAGAATCGAAGCGCCACGGCTATTGGGGCGACTTGTCAAGCGGATCCGCTTCGAGGGTTTCCTTAAAAGTGTGCCCCAGTCCGGGCACCTATGTTGCGGGAGAGGAAACCGCACTGCTGGAAGTCATCGAGGGCAAAGTGGCCGAGCCCAGACAAAAACCCCCTTACTATCCCTCGATGCACGGTCTTTTTGGAAAGCCGACGGTCGTCAATAATGCCGAATCGATCTCGAATATCCCTTCTATTGTCCGAGAGGGAGGCGAAAATTTCCGCGAAACAGGATCTAAAAACAATTCCGGGACCATGATTTTTTCTCTGACCGGCGATGTCAACCAGCCCGGCCTATACGAACGTCCCTTGGGGACCCCTCTTCGCACCTTGATCGAGACCTGCGGCAAGGGGATCAAGGGCGGCATGAAACTCAAGGGCGTCTTTCCGGGAGGACCGTCCACGCAAATCGTTCCGGCCGATCAGATCGACGTGCCGCTTGACTTCGATTCGTTAAAAGCCATCGGATCCGGCCTGGGCACCGGCGCCGTTATCGTAATGTCCGAAACCACTTGCATGCTGCAAACCGCGATCAAATACACCCGTTTTTTTGCAAGGGAAAGCTGCGGGCAATGTCCTCCCTGCCAGCTTGGCACAGTGCACCTTGCTGAAATCCTGGAAAAAATCGAAGCCGGAGACGGATCCGAAAAAGACATTCGCCAAATCGACCAGGTTTGTAGAATGATTAAAGGCAGGGGACAATGCTTCTTATTGACCGGGGCCGCCATCGCCGTCGAGAGCATCTTCCATCATTTTCGAAGCGAATTCGATCAGCACCTTAAAGCAAAGGCTTGCCCCTTTGAAACCGATCATTAGAAATCCTTACGAGAATTTGCTAAAATTAAATCACTTAAAACAAAACCTTAGAGGAGAATCGTATTGATAGAAATTACCAAACAAGCCAGCGTGAAGCTCAAGGAAATTATGAAAGCCGAAAATAAGGCCGGTTTCGGCCTCAGGGTCTATGTGGAAGGCGGCGGATGTTCAGGATTCCAATATGGGATGGCTTTTGAAGAAAAAGAAAATGAAGAAGACAGTGTGACCGAGATTCACGGCCTGAAGGTTTTTGTCGACCCTTATAGCGCGCCGATGCTCAATGGAACCGAGGTGGATTACAAAGACGATCTACAACAAGCGGGTTTTTCCATCAAGAATCCCAATGCAAAAACCACCTGTGGATGTGGACAGTCTTTTAGTTAATCGCACCATCGCCACCTTTTTTATTTTCCGATCCATCTCGCTCACGTTTATTTGCAGCATCCCCTCCAACAATTCAAATGTTCGAATCCGTCGGTCTACGACAGTTACCATGGACAGATAAAAGATGATAGGACGTGAAATGGATTCTTTAACCTATGAGCACCCGTCGTTTCGTCCCTTATTCGGCCATCTCTTCGCCATCCGAGGCTAATCCGATGCGAATTATCGTCAACGGCGTGGAGCAGGAAGTTCCACGGGATATGAATGTCATTCGGCTTTTACAACAACTGAAGATATCCCCGGATCGAATTGCTGTGGAAATAAATTTGACTGTCATCGATCGTCGCGCTTATCATACACATACATTTCAAGTCGGTGATCGGGTGGAAATTATCAGCTTTATAGGAGGAGGCGCACATGCCGGTTGATTCGCCTTTGGTGATTGGGAATATCGAATTTCGTTCGCGACTAATCGTCGGGACGGGGAAATACCCCTCCTTTGAAGAAACCAAAAAAGCGGTGGAAGCCTCCGGTGCGGACTGTGTCACCGTGGCCGTTCGGCGGGTGAATATCCTCGATCGTTTAGAAGAGAACCTTCTCGATTTTATCGATCCGAAAATCTACAAGATTCTCCCGAATACGGCCGGCTGTTATACGGCGGAAGAAGCGATTCGAACGGCACGCTTGGCGCGCGCCTCCGGCATTTCGGACATGGTGAAGCTCGAGGTAATCGGCGATCCAAAAACCTTGTTTCCAGACAACGAAGCGCTTCTGGAGGCCACCCGGGTATTGGCCCATGAGGGTTTTATTGTGCTCCCCTATACCAATGACGACCCGATCATGGCCAAAAAATTGGTGGATGCCGGTGCGGCCGTCGTCATGCCGCTTGCCGCGCCCATCGGCTCGGGATTGGGTATCCGAAATCCTTTTAATATTAAAATCATGATGGAAGGCATCTCCGTCCCGATCATTGTCGATGCCGGTGTCGGCACGGCTTCGGATGCCGCCATCGCCATGGAACTTGGATGCGACGGCATACTCATGAACACGGCCATTGCCGGGGCCGACAATCCCATTCTCATGGCCGAGGCCATGCGCCACAGTGTCACCGCCGGACGCCTTGCATATATTGCAGGACGGATTCCCAAGAAGCTTTATGCACAAGCAAGCAGTCCGCTCGACGGCATGATCGAGTAAGTATCAAATAAGAGATGCATACAAACCGAATCTCAATAAAGGACGTCTTATCTCTTTCTTGGGTTCATGGAGCGCTTTTTTCCAAGCCCTCTTGTTTCTCGTTCCAGGCTTTTCCTTCCCGCGGCACCCCAGTATTCGGCAATGCGTCCCGTTCCTTTTAAGCTATATCTGATCGGAGACCGGAAACAAACAAAGGGACGGCCGCTTGCCGACGTCTTTCGAGAAGCGGGCAAAGCCGGGGTTCCGGCCTTACAGTTCCGAGAAAAAGACCTTCCGATGCGCGAACAATTTGCGTTGGCATCCGAACTCAAGCAAGTGACAAAACAATATGGGATCAAACTTCTGATCAACAGCCGGGTCGACCTGTGCTTGGTGCTGGATGCGGATGGGGTCCATCTTCCCGCATGCGACATCCCCGTGAGCGTCGCTCGACGCATGCTGGGGAAGGAAAAACTGATTGCACGATCCTGCCATTCCTACGAAGACGTAAAAAACGCCGAAGAAGAAGGTGCAGATTTTGCCGTACTGGGACCGGTTTTTGATACCCCTTCAAAGCGCCCCTATGGACCACCTCTGGGTGTGGATATCCTTAGATCCGTCAAAGAAAAAACGCATATTCCGCTGTTTGCCATCGGCGGCATCACGCAAGGCCGGTTATATGAAATCTTTGAGACGGGAGCGGACGGCGTTGGCATGATTTCTGAAATTCTCTCTGCAGAAGATGTCGCGGAGCGATGCCGCCAAGTCTTAAGCCGTATTTCACAAATTCATGCCGACCCATCTCCGCGTCCCGCGTGACATCCTTATTCATCAAAGCCTTTTTTAAAAAAATAGGCTTTTCGATAAAAACGACCCTTGATCGATCCGTCTAGATTCCCGTGGTTGACCAACTTTTGGAAGGATGCTAGACTATTTTAATAATGGTCGCCTTGTTAAGCATGAGGGTCGATGATGGGAGAGTCAAGAAAGAAAGACGGTCAATCAAATCCGTTCCGAAAGACAATGAAGAAACTTTCAGGACAGTTCGGAGGAGAAAACGCCGATAAAAGTATCAATGATTTCGAGCGGGAAAGAGAAAAACTGCTCGTTCAGATCTCCTCCATGGAACAAGAACTTCAAGAGTTAAGAAAATCACACGTTCAACTCGATCAAGCCTTTAAACAAAACGAAAAACTCAGGGCCTCGCTGCTGGAAGCCAAAAACAAAATCGGTATGTTGAAGCAGGAAATCGAAAAGCTGACCGCGCCACCGGCCAGTTATGCCATCTTTTCATCGGCAAACGAAGACGGCACCGTGGATGTATTCGTGTCGGGAAGGAAAATGAAGATCAACCTGCATCCGGACATTTCCATAAAAACCTTAAAAAAAGGTCAAGAACTGATATTAAACGATGCCTTAAATGCCATTGAGGTATCCGGTTTCGATCCCCATGGAGAAGTGGTTCGGGTCAAAGATCTATTGAACGACCATCGCGCCGTTGTCACCCTACGCGGAGAAGAAGAGCTTGTTGTTGAATTGGCAGATCCGATTATGAACGAACATATTTCGGTGGGAGACCACCTGTTGTTCGATGCCCGTTCCGGCTATGTTCTCGAAAAACTGCCAAAGTCGGAAATCGAAGAGGTCGTCCTGGAAGAAATACCCGATGTGACCTATGACGATATCGGCGGCCTGGACAATCAACTCGAATTGGTCCGCGATGCGGTCGAACTTCCCTTTCTTCACCCGACCCTCTTCTCGGAACACAAGCTGCTTCCGCCCAAAGGCGTTCTTTTATATGGCCCTCCGGGATGCGGAAAAACCTTGATCGCCAAGGCCGTTGCCGCCTCCATTTCCAAAAAATTGGGAGACCGTTCCGGCAAGGAAATCAGAAGCTTCTTTCTTCATGTGAAAGGCCCCGAACTGTTGAATAAGTATGTGGGAGAAAGCGAACGCCAAATTCGTGAGGTGTTTAAGAAAGCGAAAGAACGGGCCGAAGCGGGGCATCCTGTGATTGTCTTCTTCGATGAAATGGACGCCCTTTTTAGGACGCGGGGAACCGGTGTCTCCTCGGACATGGAGGCAACGATCGTTCCTCAATTCCTCTCCGAAATCGATGGAGTCGAGCAACTTCGGAATGTCATCGTCATCGGTGCAACCAACCGCCAAGACTTACTCGATCCGGCCATTTTGCGTGCAGGGCGCCTCGACATTAAAATTAAAATCGAACGTCCGGATAAAGACGCAGCCATCGCCATCTTTCATAAATATCTGACGGACGATCTTCCTTTTCACCCCGAAACACTTGAGAAATTCGGACAAGATGCCGCAAAGGTGGTCGAATCGGTCATCCAGGACGCCACAGACGAAATGTACAGCCTCCGTGAGGAAAATAAGTTCTTAGAGGTCACCTACGCAAACGGCGAAAAAGAGATATTCTATTTCAAGGACTTTGCAAGCGGCGCAATGATTGAAGGGATTGTCTCTCGTGCAAAGAAGCATGCCATAAAACGTTTCCTGAGTAAGGATGTCAAGGGATTGAAGGCCGAGGATTTCATTCAGGCCATTCAAGAGGAATTTAGGGAGAACGAAGATCTTCCGAACACAACCAATCCCGACGACTGGGCAAAAATCGCGGGAAGGAAGAGCGAGAAGATCATACATGTCCGAACCATGGCGGGCAGAGCGACGACGGATTCTCACAAGATAGAAACCGTTGCAACCGGACATTACCTCTAACGACACCTCTTTTTTTGGAATCCGACCCACCCACTGCCTTAATAAGGACCGGCTACGATGAAGCGTATAGTAGGGACCGAAACGGAATTCGGGATTTCCGCCAACAGCAGAGAGGCGGCGGATCCCGTATCCAATTCGATCCTATTGGTCAACAGTTATCCCTATATCCCTTCTTTATCCATTCTATGGGATTACGAGAGTGAAAATCCGCTGCTTGACGCCAGAGGTTTCGAAGCCGATGGAGAACGTGAACGTCCGGGACGGGAATACAATCGCCTGCTCAACAAATTGCTCCCCAATGGCGGACGCCTTTATGTAGACGGGGCACATCCCGAGTACTCAACGCCGGAATGCGTTCATCCACTCGAGTTGGTCGCTTACGAGAAGGTGGGAGAACGCATTATGGAAACCGCCGTCGAAATGACCCGTCCCCTCAAACAAGGCTCCATTAATCTTTCCATTTTTAAAAACAATACGGATGGAAAAGGCAACAGCTACGGCTACCACGAGAACTACCTCGTGTCTCGACACATTCCTTTCGATAAACTGATTGATCAAATGACTCCTTTTTTGGTGACGCGGCAGATCTTTGCCGGCGCAGGAAAGGTCGGATCCGAAAACCGCTGCGAACCGGCGCAATATCAAATCTCTCAACGGGCCGATTTTTTTGAAACCCGGGTCGACTTAAACACCATGGTCAAGCGGCCGATCATCAATACTCGGGACGAACCCCATGCCGACCCCCAGCGTTACAGACGATTTCATGTCATTGTCGGGGACTCGAATATGTCCGAAGTTTCCACCTATTTAAAGGTCGGAACGGCATCCTTGGTTCTCGCCATGCTGGAGGAAGGCCGTGAAGCGCCGGGGGTCGCCTTAGACGATCCCCTCAAAAGCATAAAAGATATTTCACGCGACCTGAGCCTCAAAAAGAAGATCAAAATGAAAGGCGGCAAAAAGTGGCGGGCTGTCGAGATTCAACAAGCCTATCTGGAACAAGCAGAGACCCACTTTTCAAATAGTGACGATCCCGTTACGATGGACATTCTTCATCGATGGCGTTCGGTCCTCGATAGACTCGCGGAAGATCCCATGCAGTTGACACGCGAAATCGACTGGGTCATTAAAAAAGAATTGATCGAAAAGTTCATGATGCGCAAAGGATGCGATTGGGACGACCCGCGCGTTTCGCTGATGAATCTGCAATATCATAACGTGATGAGAGACAAGGGACTCTTCTATTCGCTCGAAGAAGGCGGATACGTCGAAACGCTTATTTCTCCCGAAAAGCTGACGGAGGCGCAAGAAAGTCCCCCCAAAGAAACCCGGGCTTATTTCCGAGGCACTTGTCTCAAAAAGTTTCCAAAAGAAATTTATGCAGCCAGCTGGAGTACGCTCTTATTCGATATCGGAAACGACAGCATCAAAAAGGTGCCCCTCCTCGACCCCTGGAAGGGAGGAGAGGCTGGGATCGGTCCCTTATTGAAGGAGGCCGGCTCCGTCAAAACCTTACTTGAAATGATAGCAACATAAGGATCTTGCGATGAAGAAACAAGAAAAAAAGAAAGAAGAAAAGAAGGAGAACAAGAACAAGAAAAAAAAAGACACCGTCGAACACAACCCCGAAGTGGTTGAAAAAGGCAAAAAAATCAGCGAAGATTTAGATAACATTATGGATAAAATCGATGACGTACTCGAAGAAAACGCAGAAGAATTCGTCAAAAACTACGTACAAAAAGGAGGAGAATAGTGGGTGTCACCCCATTCGACGATCCGGGGTCTAGCTTTCATCGCCTTTTAAACTTAGAACACCCGAATCTATTTCCATCCCGACTTTCACAACCTGAACCGCATCGCTCCATAAAAGATCTCGGCGACCTCGTTCCGCAGGGTACGACGGTGCTTGCCTTACTGTATCGAGACGGTGTCGTCATCGCCGGCGATCGAAGGGCTACGGAGGGATACTCCATTTCGGAACGCCGTATCAAAAAAGTCCATAAGACCGATGAAACATCGGCCATCGCCATCGCCGGCGCAGCCGGCCCCTGTCTCGAATTGATTCGGCTCTTTCAAGTCGAACTGGAGCATTATGAAAAATTGGAGGGGATGACGCTTTCCATGGAGGGGAAGGCCAACAAACTCTCCCAAATGGTGAAGGCAAACCTTCCAATGGCAATGCAAGGTTTGATCGTCATCCCCATCTTTGTCGGATATGACTCTGCGCAAAAAAAAGGAAGGATTTTTAAATACGACCTCGCCGGAGGACAATACGAAGAGGCGGAATATTATGCGATCGGCTCAGGAGGAAAAGACGCCCGCGCCACGATGAAGAAGATTTTTAAACCGGACCTCACCAAGCAGGACGCCATTCGGGTTGCCCTCGAGGCGATTTATGACGCCGCAGAGGCCGATGCCGGGACAGGGGGTCCCGATCTGGTCCGTAATATCTACCCCAACGTCAAGGTCATTAGCCGACAAGGTGTCGGCGATGTGAACGACCCAACGGTCAAATCTATCTATCAGGATATCATCCCGCAACAAGGAGAAGGATAAACGACGATGGCCCTACCCTACTATGTCTCTCCCGAACAAATGATGCAGGACAAGGCGGAGTACGCCAAAAAAGGCATCTCCCGAGGTAGATCCACCGTGGCAATGGCCTATGAAGACGGCATTTTGCTCCTCGCCGACAATGCGAGTTCTCTAAACAAGATCTCGGAAGTCTACGACAAGATCGCCTTTGCGGCCGCCGGAAAATACAGCGAATTTGAAAATTTACGAAAGGCCGGAATACGGCATGCCGATATGAAAGGATATCTATACAGCCGGGAAGATGTCACCGCGCGCTCGCTTGCAAACGCCTATTCTCAAACCCTTGGAACCGTGTTCAGTCAGGAAGTAAAACCCTTAGAAGTGGAGATCATTGTTGTTGAACTCGGAGAGACCACCGAGAAGAATGAGATCTATCGGATTCAATTCGACGGCAGTATTCACGACGAGTCGTCCTTTACCGTGGTCGGTGGAAAGGCCGAGCCCCTCTATGAAGCCTTAAAGAAGCGATACACCCTCACAAACCTCGGCGACGCTTTGACGCTCTGCCTCGCGTCCATGGAAGAAGGTTATCAGCAGAAGGTTCCCCCGCAAAACCTGGAAGTGGCGCTCCTTGACCGGAAGCGGTCCGGCAGACACTTTCGCAGACTTCACTTAGACGAATTGCAAACATACCTTTCTAAATAATATCCAACCGGCGCCGACTCGAGAGGTGCAGCCATGAAAAACCGCATATTCGGTATCGAAACAGAATATGGCCTCATCTTCATCCCCCATGGGAAAGTGTATCTTCCCATGGAAAAAATATTGGGTTATGTTTTCGAGGGTCTCATTCCAAATAGCTGGCCGTCCAACGCCTTCCTAAGCAACGGAGCCAGATTTTATCAAGACACGGGATGCCATCCGGAATATGCCACGCCCGAGTGCGACCAGGTCTTCGATGTGGTGGTCCACACGAAGGCCGGCGAACGCCTATTGGAGCAAAGTCTTCCGATCGCTCAAAACAAATTAAAGGAGGAAGGGCTCTCCGGCGATATTTATATCTATAAGAACAATACAGATTCCTTAGGCAATACCTATGGTTGCCATGAAAACTATTTGATGCGACGCGACATCGACTTTTGGAAGGTGACCGAACAACTCATTCCCTATTTTGTTACCCGGCAGATCTATACTGGTTCCGGTAAAGTATTGAATTTATCCGGGAGAAGTCATTACTTCATTTCTCAACGGGCCCAACATATCCATGAAAAAACATCTTCTTCAACGACTTCTTCCCGTTCCATCATCAATACGCGTGATGAACCGCACGCCGATGCGGAAAAATACCGCCGACTTCATATTATCGTCGGCGATTCCAATATGTCCGAGTATGCAACTTACCTCAAAGTCGGTGTCACTGCTCTGATTCTTTCGATGATTGAAAGCGGCTTCCGCGTCTCGGGAGTGGAACTGGACGACCCCGTGAAAGCCATGCGGGAAATTTCGAGAGACCCGAGCTTAAAAAAACGCGTCCGTCTGGAGAAAGGGAAGGAGATGACCGCAATAGAAATACAGCGGCTCTACCTTGAGAAAGCCAAAAAATACCTTGCTTCCGAGGAGGACGACATCATCGGACACGATATCATGGAGCGATGGGAATATGTCTTAGACGAACTGGAAGAAGACCCCATGCGGCTCGACCGTGAGATCGATTGGGTCACCAAAAAAGGATTAATCGATTCCTTCATGCAGAAAGTCGGATGCGGCCTCGATGACCCCCGCGTGGCCATGATGGATTTGCAATATCACGATATCAATCAAAAAAGGGGGCTTTACTACCTTCTTTCCCACGAAGGATTGATCGAACGCATTGCAACGGAGGCAGATATAAAAAAAGCCTTAGAGCATCCCCCGCAAACGACACGCGCCAAGATCCGAGGAGATTTTATCCGTTTTGCAAAGGAGAAAAACCGTTCGTATACGGTCGATTGGACCTATCTCAAATTAAACGGTTATTGGGAAGAAACAATCCTCTGCATGGATCCCTTTTCTTCCGAAAATATCCGAGTAAAGGAGCTGATTGCAGCCGCGAATGTTCAAAAATAATTGTATCATCCCCTTGTCCCTGAGCCTCCTAACGATTCTTTTTCCACACATGGGAAGGGCGGAGACGCCGATTGCAGTCAAACAGGGTGGCATCGTTCATCTTTCATTAGACACCGGGAAGGGAAACCCGTCTGTCCAAGGAAAATTTTTAGGCAGAACCATTCCCTTTTTTAAAACGAACGAAGGCGTCTATTCGACCGTGCTTGGCATCGACTTGGCGCAAAAAAAAGGAACATGGCCTTTCGTCGTTTCTTGGGAGGATGGGGATAAAAGCGTTCGGCAAGAATACCGCATACAAATTGTCGGCGCAAAATTCGGCATACAAGAATTGACGCTGCCAAAAGGGAAAGTCGATCTAGACCCACCGACCCTCTCGCGCGTTCGAAGGGAACAGGGTGAAATGAAAGAGGTCTTTAGCCACAGTATTGATAAAAAGTTGTGGAACGGCGCCTTTCTTGTCCCGGTCGAAGGAAAAATACAGGGCACGTTCGGTCGGCGGCGTATCTTAAACGGTCAAGCCAGACGCCCCCATACCGGCGAGGATATTTCGGCACCCCAAGGCGCCGAAACCCGGGCGACCAACAGCGGGAAAATCGTGCTCGTGAGCGATTTCTTCTTCAACGGCCGATCCGTCGTGATCGACCACGGCCTCGGACTCTTTAGCATGTACTTTCATCTTTCGGAAATAACAGTCGAAGAAGGCATGATGGTCCAACGCGGACAAGGGATCGGGCGGGTCGGACAAACCGGACGGGTCACCGGTCCCCACCTGCATTGGGGGATGCGCCTTAACGGGGCACGGATCGATCCCTTTTCGCTGGTTGACACATCTTTCGATTGAAAAAAAGAAGGTCTTTCTTTAGAGATGGTCTTCCTTGATGAGGATCGATGATCTTTTTCTTAAGGACTGGGTATAGGCCATCACCGCCCGTTCCTTTTTTTTTGCCAATCGGTCTTCGATCATCCGGTCGAAATCCGCTGCAGAAGGATCGCTCTCCCGAATACCCTCCAGCTCCATCGGGGTCATCGACACGCCGTCTTTAATGATCAATTTCGCCTTCTCGATCAAGAGCCCTTCTCGCTGTTGTTCTTCGAAGGTTGTCGGGCTTAACTTCTGATTGGACAAGAAACGCTTGTAGCGGTTCGGATCGAAAGCGCCATCCGTTTGAAATGCCGCTGCCTTCATAAACGCTTCCTTCAGGACCCCATCACTCACGAAAATCCCCATCCGTTTCGCTTCCTGAGCCCAGAGTTTGTTATCGACCAAGCCGTCGATGACATCCCGGCGGACTTTTTGATCGTCATATTCGTCCTGAAATAACTCCCGGTAAAACCTCGACACCCTTCGATAGGTTTGTTGATAGTATTCCAAGGTGATTTGATCTTCCCCAACGGTGGCGACGATGTTTTCCTGACGTTCGCCTCCAAAACCCCACCACCCCATCGAAACGGCAAAAACGAGTGCAATGCCGAGCATGAGCATCCGAAAAAACCAGGGATTGTCGATCGCGCCTTCTCGAATTTTTTTGAGCATTTAATTTCCCTTTATAAATTCGTATATGACTCACAAGTGAAGGTATCATCAGACCACACGAAATGCAAGTAAATCAAGCGTTCCCCCACCACTTTCCAAACGATCGGATGCCAGTTGCACCGTCGGGCAGGGACTGTCTTCGGATCATTTTGGATTATTGCCGTCTATTTTCTTCCAGCCAATCCTTGACGATGGTATCCGCCACGATAAAATGCTCCGCAGGCCGTCCGGCAAATCGCCCCCGTTCGTGATAAATACCTTGGACAATCACATTTTGATTCATCAGGTTGACGATCGGTCGAACAGTATAAACATACACCGTGTGCTCACCCTCGCCGACGACGATCTCAAGATGTAAACTGCCTCTCCGGCCTGTTTTTACTTGTGCAGATCTTACCCATCCAAAAACGGCGATTCGCTTCCCATCATACTGTTCGCCAATTTCCGATATTTCCACCAGCACGGGGAGCTCTTTCCCATAGAACGTGCTTGGAAGCGAAAGCGATACCAACACGATTCCGAAAATAAAGCCGTATAGGGAATTCCGCCCATACAAACGTCTGCGCGATTTCATGCCTCCTTCCTCCTTCCGTCCGTTAGGAACGCTCAACCCCTCTCCGAATCCAAACAAGTCCTTTTTATTTTACTCCTTCCGGCACAATTTTTCATCAAACCCCCCGCATGATTTTGGGCATCGTATCATTTGAAAGGCCGCAAACCTCCAAACCCTTCTCAAACGCATCCACAGATATTATTTCAATGAAAATTAAAAAACGATCATTTATACTGGCGGCAAACGGATGCGGCATTAATTAACCGATAGGGACACGCGAAACGGGCCTGTTTTTTCATTGAGCGCGTTCACATCATCATCGGGGGGATACTCTCATGCGGATCAAACAAAAAATAGTCGTCGGGTGGTTTATTTTACTCTTCGCTTTTGGCAACACGTCTTTCGATTCCGCATTCGCAGCACCAATGTTGGGAATCGACGACGGGTGGGGAGGCGGCGCGCACCTTGGCTATTCGCCCTATTTAGGCCTCATCGGTCTTGAACTCCAGGAGACGCATTTCGGACTTACCTTGGGGTTTCCCGCCAGCCTTGGCCTGCGATATTATTTCGACCCCAGCGGAACGCAGTGGTTCCTTGGCGTCCATGTGTTGCATTACGACCGCGATAAAAACGAGATCAAAGACGGCATTCTGTACACGGAAAAGGAAACAACACTGACGGGTATGGGCATCGGCTATAAATGGCGTTGGCGCAAGCATTGGGATTTGACCCTCAGCTTGTCCCTGGCTTTCGAAAAAGAAAAACTGAAGAACAGCGCCGGAAGCAGAACAGAGGAAGAGGTACAGTCTGTTCCAGGCATCACTGTTGGGTATGCCTTTTAGGGCGTGTTTTCGAAAGAAGGTTCGTAGCAAAAATGCAATGAATCGATGCAAAAAAAGGGTCTCCTCTTGACTTCCACCTCAATAAGTGACCCTTATATATGCCCCTCTCATATATAGTTACTCTTGCTTGTCGGAAACCTCCCACTTCCTTTTATACTTATACGAAAAAAGCAAAAAAAGAAGAGAAGAAAAAAAAGAGAAGAAAGAGAAGGGTCAGATCTTGACTTAT
>JBHHXH010000054.1:0-20601 GCA_046756925.1 Nitrospiria bacterium | reverse complement strand
CCATTTTCATCACTTACCTCCTAACAAATTGAATTTATTGGATTATACTCCAACTGCTGAGTATTGTTAAGAGGCAAGTTCGGAAATTTTCTTGTCATATTTGATTTATCGAAGGTCCCTCATATTCAAGGCGAAGGGCATACGAAACCTCGGCATGACCACCCTCTCCTTCAAGAAAAGTTGGAAGCAGCTTCTCCAAGAGGCAAAAAACGACAAGTCCGATTTCCTTCGCCTAAAAGGTCTTGGATACTCGTACTCGTAACATGCCCCCATATATACAGACAGGTGAGTAGAACGATGCGTTATGATCGGCCGTAAAAAAACTCATCATCATGGCCTCGCGACGGGATCAAAAACATCGCCAATGTTGATAAAGAACCACAACCGCATGTTTGTTAAGCATCTAGCGGGCTTTACCTTTTTTTGTATATTATGCGCTGGTGTAGCGGAACGGGCGTTTGGGGAGGAAGCCGTTTTGTCGTGGTCTGCGAACAACGAGTCCGATCTGGCAGGATATTACCTCTATTACAAAGACGATTCGGACAGCAAGCCGCTGACAAAGGTGTATAAAACGCTAAAGATCGATATGGGAAACCGGACATCCTATACTCACACGAGACTTGCGCCGGGAAACCACTATTTTGCCCTTTCCGCTTACGATAGGGCATCCAACGAAAGCGCACTTTCCGTCGTGGTTTTAAAGACCGTTTTTCCTGCACCCTCTCAGCCGGAATCCCCTAAGGCCGTTCCACCACAGGAGGCTTCGGGTGGATGCGGATTGGTCGATACGCATCACGGAAACCCGTCCGGACCAGAAGATTCGGCGGGCATGCTCGTCCTTATTGGAATCGTCCTTGCTATGCTCTCCAACCGGGCTTGGAAAATGGTATCAACCGGGCTCAAAAACTGACCATCCAGCATGCCGAACCCAATAAGGATTTCTTCAATGTCTTCTTGTGGCGCTCGCGGATTTCTGAGCTTGACGCGGACTCTGATGCTTGACAAGGTTGGTTTTTTTGGTATCTTTGGTTTGTCCAGAAACGGCAAACCGATCGAAAGATCGGGACGCAAAGTCACAAAGCTTCGCCTTGGCGATTTGATCGTAGGCATGCTGGTTGGGCCTCCTAGGATAGACCCGGGGATTTGTACATACGAGTCTGTGTGATGGTTGGCCCATTTCGAAAATGAAATGGGCATTTTTTTTGGGGTAAGCCAGGTAAATAATAAATCGTTTATTGATTTCCACACCCGGAAAATAGCCCTTAAATAAACAGGGCGATGCACCAATTCATTTAATTTTGTTTGTCCAGAAACGGCAAACCGATCGAAAGATCGGGACGCAAAGTCACAAAGCTTCGCCTTGGCGATTTGATCGTAGGCATGCTGGTTGGGCCTCCTAGGATAGACCCGGGGATTTGTACATACGAGTCTGTGTGATGGTTGGCCCATTTCGAAAACGAAATGGGCTTTTTTATTGGGGACGGGTACATGATGCTGAGATCTCTTCCAGACCCAGAAAATAGTCCTCAAGACGGCAGGCGGATGACCTGCCTCAAACCAGAGGGAGAAACAGTATGATAATGATTAAGAAAACGACACCCCTATTCATTGCGATGATATTGTGGTCCGGCCTCGCTGCATGCAGCAGCGGAGGTGGCGGTTCGACACAGGGCCTCAGCCTACCGACGGAAATTTCGGCGGTGCCGACCAATCAGTCGTCTGGGGCTTCCAAGACCTTGCAAGTCGGTATGAAATCAACGCTTTTGGGACTAAAAGCGGCCACAGACGCCGGCACCGATTACAGCGGCGCCGTCACGCAAAAGTATGTGAATGAACATACCTTGGAGCAATTTGAGATCATCGAACAAGTCTTGGGCGCCTTGGCGCAAACCCACTATGACGACGTATCGAACATCGGCAAAGGACCCTACAAGGCCATGGTCGCCTGGCAAGACGAGCAAAACGGGATTGAAACCAAAAGACTGCAACCCTGGGTGGTTCAATCCGACATCGTCTCGGAAAACGGTCAGACCGTCACACGGGCCAGAGCCTGGATCGAAGAGGTGGAAGGTGGCCAAAAAGAATTGATAAAAGCGGAATTTAAGATCTATGCCTCCGCAACCCAAGCCGCAGACGGCTCTTATATGGATTATGGGGTATGGACGCTTAACGTGAAGTTCGGCGAATCCGCAACCGATTTCTTTGCAGCCTCTGCGGAGCTCGGACCGAATGGAGGGTCGATCATTAGAATACACGAGCGATTCCCGGAAGGACCCGGATTTGTGTTTGAAGTGAAAGCAATCTTAAACAAGTCCGCTGCAAACGGGTTTGGAAAGGTTTCATTTCCAGATTGGGAAAGCTGCACGGATCATCCTTGCGCGCCTTCTATCGTCGAAGCCAAGTATGCTTATAACGAAGGCCACTTGGCCATCCAAAAATCGGGGGATCCCAGTCCAACTTTTAAGAACAGGGCTTCCGTGACGGAAATGACGCACCGTTACGGCTTATTCGACAGTGTGACCGGAGCGGATATTATGAAGGCCAAATCCTTCGGTTTCCCGCTTGTCTATAGCGGTTCCGCCGGGTTTAACGAATATGCATATTACGGCGCCTGGCAGGGACGTCATCAAATTTGGGCAGGGGAGTCGGGTTTACCGACCGGGACACTGGTCACCCGGGAAGATCATAACGGCAATACCAGCCCGGAAACCTATACCGTGTCCGCTCCCTTTAAGGGAACGCTCACGAAAAGAACACCGGTGCCTGCAAGCCTGAGCGATGTTCAGGACATCCCGGTTGAAACCTGGGTGAATAACGATTTTATGTTGGTGTTCGACAATGCGGTTGCCGCCGGAAAATGGGCCATGTGCAAGGATCCTTCTTGGAGTCCGACCCTGACCTGCGGGACAGGATCGGCGGAATATACCGACTTTGCCTCCATTGTCTACGATGAGAAAAACCCAAGGCGGTCTGTCTGGATCAGCCGATGGGACAGCGGTTTGGGGCAGAATTTCAATTATGCTTATCTGCCCGCCGGTCATCCGAGTGCGTCGTCGGGCGCAGGCTTCTATCAAGCCACAGACGTGGGAGGATCTTTTTTATTCGGTTCCCTATACACACCGACATCAGGACATGAGATTTGGGTCAATATCGGTGGTTCCATCTACATCGAATACAAGGGGGCCGCTACCGGTTGGGTGCAAAAAACCATGAGCGGTTTCGATCAGCGCACCTGGACACCGGAGTTCGATCCGAGCGGCGATACGCCCTATACCTTGCCCCTCGATCGTGAGATCTATATCAACAGCAAGGGAGCGAACTACATTGTTGAGCGAAGCAGCGGCGGCACGACGGTCCAGATCGAGCTTCAAGCCGCGGCCAATCCTCTCAATGCAACCACCTTCGTTCCCTCCGGAACGGAATTCAAGGAAGAGTGGGTGGATTGGACCGATACGAGCCAATCGGTCTTTGAATTCGTGACCGACAGCGCCAGTCCCAAGTATATGAAACTCGTTTATAAAACGATCGGTTCCAACGACACCGGGCTGCTGAACGAGGCCGGGACCGCCGTTTCGGGCGGGGATGTCGTCAACCGGAATTTCTGGGGGCTGAAGGCCCGCGTCGGCACGACCGAATCCTCAACCCAGTACAACTGGGACTATCCGAGGGAAGGCGAAAACTGGGGCATCGTTCAATATTTGATCGACGCGAACGGGGCGTTCGTATTGCTTAGCGATCCGGTTCAATTGACCCCGCTGACCCTGGCGAACAATGCGGGGATTCAGAAAACCCTTTCCCTGCAATACGATGGATGGATGCACGGTCTTCCGGACTTATTTGAAGAACTCCGGAAGAAGGATTTTGTCATAGATGCGACCATCGCCGATAAGATTATCAATATCCCCGCGGGTACGGTGGCGAACGATGCGATCGATCCGTCGAAGTCATACTTGATCAAGCCCTTGGAGATCAGCCAATTTCTAAACCTTGTGGCGGACCCCGGCACGCTTGACATCACGGTCGCGGACGGCGTGGATCTTTCGACCGTTCCGAATTTTGTGGAGCATGGCATGGGAGATATACCGGTGGTGGACCTTCCAAAGTATTCGGAAGGCGTTCTGATCCAATAAAGTCCTACCGGGCTTCAGCGAGGGGGTGCAGTAATGCACCCCCTTTTTTTTGTGATGCCTCTCTAGGGCGTGTTTTCAAAAGATGACGGCGGATAAAAAATTTAGCCGATTTAAACAAAGAATCATGTATCTCCCCGCTTTATTGAAAAGGTCGGAGGGAAAACCCCGCTCGCCTTGACTTCCCCGGGACCGCCGTCTATAGTGTCCACGCCTTTTTCGGAGTACCGTATGGATCAGATCAAATCGCTCAAGGGTTTCAAAGATCTTCTACCGGAAGAATCGCAGCGATGGGAATCCGTCCAAGAGGTCATGCGGAAGACCTTTCATGCCTTCGGTTTTTCATCCATCCAAACACCGATATTGGAACGAACCGCATTGTTTACGCGGTCCATCGGCAAAACGACGGATATCGTCGAAAAAGAGATGTATACCTTTGAAGATTGGGACGGCAAACCGGTGACCCTTCGTCCCGAAGGAACCGCATCGGTCGTCCGGGCCGCTCTCGAGCAAGGGCTCATCCAGCCGCCTCTTCCGAGCAAACTCTATTACCAAGGACCCATGTTTCGACATGAGCGGCCACAGGCTGGACGCCTCCGCCAATTTCACCAGATCGGTGCCGAAATTATTGGGGAGATCGACCCGCGAGTTGATGTGGAGCTTCTATCGCTTTTGTCCCTTTTTTTTCAAAAACTCGGGATCGGCTGGCTGACACTCGAAATCAACAGCCTTGGGTGCCCCGTCTGCCGTCCATCGTACCGCAAGGCCTTAAAAAGCTATTTTGGGGAAGGCATTGCGGATCTGTGTGAGGACTGCAAGAGACGATATCAAACCAATCCCCTGCGTATTCTCGATTGTAAAAATACGCGCTGCCGGGCGATCATTCAGCATGCCCCGGTATCGGTTGATCATCTTTGTACGGAATGCGAAACCCACTTCGAGGCCGTGCAAGATGGGCTTGCCCTCCTTAAAATCCCATGCGAACACCGTCCGCATCTGGTTCGAGGATTGGATTACTATACGAAAACCGCGTTTGAGATGACCACGACGCAACTCGGGGCCCAAAATGCCGTCGCCGCCGGCGGCCGTTATGACGGCCTTGTGGAGGCGCTCGGAGGACCGGCCACGCCGGCGATCGGCTTTGCTATCGGGATGGAACGGCTTGTTCAATTATACGGTCGATCGCCGGAAGTTCGGCCGGCGCTCCAGCTTTTTCTTGCACCACTCGGGGAAGCGGCAGGTCGCTACCTCTTTTTTCAGCTGTTCGAATTTCGCAAAAGGCATATTCGAAGCGAGATCGGAAAACCGGCCTCGGCCTTGAAACGCCAGATGAAACAAGCCGACCGCTTGGGCGCCGCCTATGTTCTTATTGTTGGAGATCGAGAACTGGCGTCGAAGAAGGCCGTCTTGCGAGATATGAAAACCAAGGAACAATGCGAATTGGCCCTGGAGAATCCGGTCGACGCCTTTGCCGATCAATTGAGCCGAAAAAACCCGCGATGATCAAGGTTTTGGCTCGACTTCCGGTTTTTTTATATCAGAACGGCAATCAGGGCAAGAAGGCTAACGATGCCTTCCGCGGATGAGGACCCTTTCGGAAAAATCGTTTTCTGAGAGGCCGGTATTGTTTTGGACCTCGCTGATCTCGAAGACCGTCCGGTGATTGGTTTTCAAGTTCCTCACCATCGAGCTTTCCCAGACGAGCACATCGTCTACCTGCATCCATTGAATATGCTGGAGTTTAAACGGTTGACGCGCCCGGTCGAAAAACTCAATCTTCCGCGGCACCCAGTCTTTTTTGGAAATATAAAAACGCTTCATACCATAAGGGCTGTCTTTTTCCTTCGGGATGCTTTCAATGACATAGCAAGGTTCCTTCAACCCGAGGCAATGCTCATCTCCGGAGGAGACGAGGATGTGATCATCCTCATCGATGCGTCTTGCGCCCATGTCGTCAAAGGTCAGGTCCGACCCCAAGAAGGACTCATGTTGATCGCGCGTGGTCATTCTTCGCACATTCCGAAGGCTGGGAAGATAGAGCCATAGGTCATCCGGCTGTCCTTCAATGGCGTAATCCCATATCAAAAATCCGATGCCCTTCTGATCGGGAGGAAATTCGGTAAAAAAAACGCTCTTGCTGTGCAGGCCTTTTTTTCCCCCATAGTGCTTATGTAGCCTCACCGTATCGATCTTTTTTTTGTTCCCGAGGGGATCGATCAAGATCATGCGTACCAACGATGTTTGGTCCATGGTCATATTGACCATTTCAACCTTTTCTAAGATATCAATTGCGGTCAAATTTTTCTCTGCCGCAAAAACGACATGCGTTACAAAAAGGACCGCCGAAATAGATAGGACGGTGATCCACACACCTTTCTTCATTGTTTGTCTCCGTCTTACAAGATGGATGAATGTTTATCCAGACGTGTGACAAGCCAAACGTTTTTGAGATATTTTACAACTGTTTCGCTTGCCCTTGAGTAAGAAGGCCATTTGAGAAAACCTCCTTCCCGATCCGCTGTCTTTGCTTTACAAAACCGCTGATAGCATGTTATAAGGCCGACGGCCTTTCAAGCACCTGATTGAAGCCGCGATGGCGCCTGCTGTCACGAATATCTTTTATAATAGCATAAGATGGCCTCGTGTCACTTTTTTAGAAAACCCATGCCTTATCCTTTGGCTTGGCGTTTGTAAGGATCAATGATGCCTTCGTTTTTTCATCTATTTGTTTGTACCGGACCGACCTGCGCGCAAGAAGGCGCGGAGGAGATGCTGCAGACGCTCCAAAAGAGACTCAAAGGTCTGGCCATTCGAAAAAAGGTTCGCGTCACCTTATGCCGTTGTTTGGGACAATGCGGAAATGGACCGAATATGGTGATCTATCCGGAAGGAACCTGGTATGCTAAAGTCGAAGAGGGGGAGATCACCCAAGTGATCCAAGATCATCTGGTGGATGGGAAGAAGGTTGATCGCTTGGTCCATACCCCCATCGATTGAAGGGGTTTAAATAACACCGAGGCTGTATAAGCCCTCTATTCCTCATGGCGTCTTTTTCGCCATGTCCGCTGTCTCGATCCTCAAGAACGATGGAATGTGGTTTCGGTTTACAGAACGGGTGGGTATTCTACACAGACTTCCCTCAGCAAGTACCGATCCGCACTACGCCTCTTCTTCGGCGAGATGTCTTTCAATTTCTTGAGCCAAGCGGCTTTTGACCGTTTGGATGGATTCCGTCTCCGTTATTTTTCTCTGGTCGGGACCCAGGACATAAAAGATATCGACTACTTGATCCAATCGGGTGGCAATTTTCGCGGAATGGACCACAAAACCCAAATCTAGAAAAGTTTTCGCAATGAGGTATAGGAGTCCTCTGCTGTCGGTGGCGTAGATATCGATGACCGTAAAATTGTGAGAACTTCTGTTGTCGAGTTCTACGCGAACCGCCTGCAGTTTTTGTCGAGACGCTTTCCGTCGGGAAAATCGGCGGCCTTTCGAAAATAAATTCTCCACGGTTTCCGACCCCGTCAATACATTCTGAACGTCCTTGGTAATCGAGCAAATCCGTTCTTGGTGGACTTGTTTATTGTGATCCGGGTCGATGACCTTGAAGGTATCGATAATGATGCCGTTCGGATGGGTAAAGACCTGTGCGGACAGGATCTGAGTGCCCTTCGCCGCCAGGACACCGGTCATTTTAGAAAAAAGCCCGGTCGTGATCCAGTCGTAAGTATAGAGTGTATACTCCGTAAGGCCCTGATCCGGAATCAGGCGCGCTTTGACTTGAATCGGTTCATCTTGCAGCTGAAACAAGGCCTTCAAATCCATCAATATTTTCTCGAAAGATGTGGCCAGGAAATATCGCGCGGTCAGTGAAGGCAGGATTTCCCGCAGCCAGATCTCGGGGTATTTCCCCCCAACCGCCTCCTTTATTTTGCCGGTAATCGCCCCTACTTTTTGGGGTTTTGAATGTAGCGCTTCCCCCGCAAGGATTTTAGAAGCACTGTGGTAGAGCTTTAACAAGAGATCTCCCTTCCAACTGCTCCAGATACCGGGGGCCGTTGCGCGGATATCGGCGCAGGTTAAAATAAAAAGATGTTTCAGGGCAGTTAGATGAGGCATCTCCCGGGTGAATTGAAGCAGGATCGGTTCGTCTTCAAAATCCCGAAAGAGGGCGACTTTGGAAAAACTCAAGTGATGCCGTACGAGGAAGGTCAACAGCGCCCGATCTTTCTCCGAATACCCCAGCCGCGTGGCAACGGCCTCTGCGACCTTGCCCCCCACCTCGCTATGGCTTTCTTCCCTTCCTTTTCCGACGTCATGAAGCAGAATAGCCAGATGCAGGATGTCTTTTTTCTTCAGGGCGGCATAGGTTTCCTGGAGAGGACCCTCTTCATGCATCATGGCTTCGGCCTCCTCCACGGCACGAAAACTATGCTCGTCTACGGTATAGGCATGGGACCGGCTTTTCTGGACCATGTAATGCACTTGCGCAAATTCGGGAACGACCCGCCATAAGAAATGAATTTTGTGCATCAATCGAATGCAATTCGAGATCCCTCCCGGGTCCGTCATCAGTGTCTTAAACAACGAGAGGGCGGCGGGAGTGAGGGGCGCCTCTCTTTTGTTCTCGGATATCTGATATAAAATTTCCAACACCGGGTCCGCGATCCGAACGGAATGCGTCTTGGCCAGGAGAAAGAGACGGAGAATATTGTCATCGTTTTCAAAAAACGTGTAGGGATGCGGCGATTGAATCGAAATTTCTTCCGAATAGATTTTAAATCCTTGGGCGACTTGCCGTGTATTCCAGGTGCGACGCCATTTTTCCCGGCGGCTGACCGGAAAGGCGTCTCTGGTAAAGCGTTGTGAAATCTCCAACACCCTCCCGGTAAACACGTAGTATTCGTGCATTAAACCGCGGCGGTCGGAAAAATGGAAAAAAGGTGCGATACCTTCTTGTAATTCAATCGTTAAATGATCGGCGGCCCGCCCCGTTAAAAAATGCAATTGATTCCTGATCCGCCATAAAAAATCTTGGGCCTCCACCAGACTCGTGTATTCGATATTCGATAGGTGTCCCCATTGGTAAATCTGTGCGAGCTGGTAGGTCCGGTAACGGACGGACGCCACCCATTTTAAGGTATGGATATCCCGTAAGCCTCCCGGACTTTGCTTCAAATTCGGCTCAAGAAGGTAGGGCGTGGCGCCATATTCCAACCGCCCTTTCTCCCTCCCTTCTTGTAGTGACTCGAGTGTGCTTTTTAAGGTTTTTTGAACCACTTTCGAGAAAAAGGTCTCGTGAAAACGTTTAAAGAGCGTGCGGTTCCCATGCAGGAAACGTGATTCCAAGAGCGAGGTGGCGATCAGAGGATCCTGTCGCGCCAAGACCACCGATTCTTCGACGGTTCGGGTGCTGTGCCCGACCTTATATCCGAGATCCCAAAGGAGGTGTAACAGGTCCGAGGCCACGGTTTCGTCTTGGTCGGACTTTCCACCGCCTTCCGGAAAAAGAAACATTAAATCGATATCCGAACCGGGTGAAAGCTCTTGTCGCCCGTATCCTCCCACCGCGACCAAGGTTCCCCCCCATTGCTGCGCCAACAATGGGTCAATCAATTGAAACCCTTTTAATAACAGCTGGTCCGCCAGGTCTGAAAGGGCCTTTACGACCTGTAGGCCACCGCCGCCTTGTTGGTGGTATGTTTTGATTTTATTATATTTTTCTTGATATATGGGGCGAAGCGCCGAGATAATTTTGTCTGTTTGTTTCATGACCCAATGAGCGGCATTTCGTATTGCTTCGTATCGTCAATAAACGCAGGGGCCTTCTTTAAAATATCCATCTAACACCTGAAGGGAAGATGGCCTTCCCTCTCAGTCAAAGCGAAAACCATGCTCGATACGGCATCCTAATGAGATGTTTCAAAGAAGGACGGCCTATTTTAACATAAGATGACATCGATTTCAGAACCCATCTTTAAAGCTTGAAATCTTTAAATGGACCGTGGAAATGACCCAGCAAATCATAAGATCGACGCAGGGGGGAAGTGATTTGGAGGCCGTCGCTGAACCACCTTAAAGGAGATTAAGATAAATACTTAAAAATGGTGAGTATTTATCGTCAATCGCAATCAATCACGGTTTTAAATTGAATGCTTTCGATATTGGGCTTCATTATGAGATTTTGGTTAAATGGATGCAGCTCTACCGCCCATCGAGGGTCGTTAAGATATTCGTCGAGTGCGGCGCGGTAGAGGAAGCGAGATGGGAAGGTTTATGTTCCTAATCTAAATCTCTCAATCGATCGTTGTTCCGACTTTCGGGATAACGTGCGCTCAGTTCGTCCGTAATGGATCGGTCATATAGTTTCACGCCCCTTTGGTAGGCCGCCCTTGAAATCAGATGGGCGCCGACCGGCGCCGTGAGAAAGGCAAAGCCGATGGCAAGGACCGCCTTCAAGCCGACGGCGCCAAAGCCCAAATGCACAAACGTCGCCATGAGGATAAACACCAAGCCCAGTGTGGTGGCTTTGCTGGTAGCGTGCATCCGGCAAAACAGATCCGGCAGGCGAACCAGACCCAGGCAGCCCGCTCCGATAAAAAACAGGCCCAATGCCAAAAACAAGGGCACCAAGTATTCACTGATCAAAGATTTTGCCTCCCTTTGCCAAAAATTTAGCCATCGAGACCGTCCCGACGAAACCTAAAATCGACAAGACCAAGATAGCGTCATAAAAGATGGCATTCCTCTCTTGAATGCAGTAGACGGCGATTAGGGCGATGATCACCGTCGTAATCGTGTCCATCGCCACCACACGATCGGGCAAGGTCGGGCCGGTGATCAAGCGATAAAAACAAAAGGCCAGAGCCAGCGTCAACACCAGGTAGGCGGCTGTTACAAAAACATCAATCATCCCAAGACCTCCTTCGAGTAACGTTCCAAGGAATGCTTGATCGATTGCTCCAATTCACGCGCATCCTCGATGTGGAGGGCATGAATATATAATGTCTTTTTATCTTCCGAGACATCGACGCTTAAGGTGCCCGGCGTCAAGGTAATCGAGTTGGCCAAGAGGGTAATGCCCGCATCCGATTCAACATCCATCTTATAAGAGATAATCCCCGGCGTGATATCGAGTGACGGAGAAAGGACGATCTTGACGACTTGGAGATTTGCCTTGATCACTTCATATATAAAAACAAAGATGTACCGAAACGTTTGGAAGAGAAGGTGAAACCATCCTTTGAGTCCGAATGCCCGCCGTGGTCCCTCCCCGTCATCCAGTACCGGTTTCAGAAGACGGATCACCCCATAACCCAGGAGGAGGCCGATCATAAACTCATGCACCTTTAAATTTTCCTGAAGCAAGCACCATAAAATGGCAAGCAAGATATTGAGAAAAACATGCTGACGCATTACATCGACCCCATCACTGCACGGATATAGAGCTCCGGTGAAAAAAGCTGTTGGGACGCCGCCTGTGTCAACGCGCTGATCGGCGCCGCTGCTATCCCCAAGGCCAGGCACAGCAGGGCCAACAGGCCCAAGGGGACGAGGAGTTTGGCCGAGGGGCCGGTGGTATATGATGCGCCTGGCGGCGCCGACAGGCAGACCGTTTGCCAAGACTGGAATAGATAAAACAAGGTAATCAGGCTGACCATGAAGGCAACGATCACGGGAATATAAAAGGCGCCGTCAATGCCGGCCTTGATGAGCTGAAATTTCATGAAAAATCCTCCGGAGGGGGGAATGCCGCCCAACGATATCACACCGATCAGAAAAAAGAGGGCGAAGCTTGGCGAAATTTCAACCATATTCCCATGTTCGGACATCTCCGTGGTGCCCCGCATCTTCTTGAGAACGCCTGCGGCCAGGAAAAGGGAAGATTTGATAATACCGTGGCTGATGGTATAGAAAAGGGCTGCGGCAATCCCGGCCACGGTGAAAAACCCGACACCCATGATGATGTAACCGATCTGGCTGACGCTGCTATAAGCCAGGAGACGCTTTAAATCGCTTTGGCCGACCGCACCCATCGCCCCCATGAACATCGTCACGCACGCCAAGCTTAGAATAAAAACCTGAAAAGTCCCCTGAAGATCCACAAAAATCAAACAAAACACCCGGATAATCGCATAGATCCCCACCTTGATCAGGATGCCGGACAACATGGCACTGATGGGCGTGGGAGCCGAGGAGTGGACGTCCGGCAGCCAAAAATGCAAGGGCATCATGGCGGCTTTCAGACCGAACACGCTGATCAACAAGACGGCAACCGCGCTGATCAGGGGATGGTCGGCATGCGGTCTGATTTTAAGCGCCAAATCGGCCATGTTGAGGGTGCCGGCAAAGGCATAAATCCCGCCGACGGCGGCCAAAAACAAGGCCGAGGACAAGAGACCCATGCTGATCAGCTTGATGCCGGCTTCGAACTGTTTCTTTTCTCCCAGCATGGTCAAAAGACAATAGATCGACATCAACATGACCTCGAACATCACAAAGAGATTGAAGATGTCTCCGGTTAAAAAGGTGCCGTTCGTCCCGGCCCATAAGAAGAAAAAGAGCGGATGGAACAGGGCCTGCTCCGCATCGTCCTTTAAATAACCGAAGGAATAGGCCAAGGCCGAAAGCGCGATCACGGATGCCAGCACCAGCATGATGCCGCTTAACAGATCTCCCACCAGGACAATGCCGAAAGGCGCGGACCAACCCCCCAAGCGATAAGACTGGATACCATCTCGATAAAGCGACCCGAGTAAGACCAGATCCAATGAAATAATCGAGAGACCGGCAATGCCGGCGGCAATCCGCCGCCCCATCGGATAAAAACGAAGTAGGAGCAGGGCAATGGCCGCACCAAGCGGGATGAGGATGGGCATGGCCAATAGATGCGTCATCCGCGCTGCCCCCGTATTTCAGAGAGATCGACGGTTTTCAAATCCCGGAAAACACGGAGCGCCAACACCAACAAAAACGCCAAGGCGGCGAAACTGATGACGATCGCGGTCAGGATCAGGGCCTGTGGGAGCGGATCCACAAAGGCTTCCGTCCCTTCCCGGCCCAAGATCGGCACCCGGCCGGCTCCGATCCACCCCGAAGAGATTAATATCACATTTGCCCCGTGCGAAATCAGGCTCAGGCCCAGCACCAGCTTGAGGATATTTTTTTGCAGCATGAGGTAGGTGCCCGACGCAAACAACACGCCGATGACGATCGGCAGCATCACCTTCATTTTTCTTCTCCCAATTGGGTCATGAGCGAGACGCACACGCCGATGACCACCAGATAGACGCCCACATCAAAGACCGCCGCGGATGCAAATTCCCAGCTTTCGTGGATCAGCGGCATCTCGACATGGGCCACGCCACTTTTTAGAAAAGCCCCTCCCACAAAGAGGCCGGACAGACCCGTGAGAAAGGAAAGCGCCAGCCCTCCGGAAAAAAGAAAGTAAAAGAAGCGGCTTCGATATCGCCATTGAAACTGTCCGCAGCCAAAGGCCAGGTAGATCAAAACCAAGGCGGCAGAGGTCATCAAACCGGCGATAAAACCGCCTCCCGGCAATTGGTGACCGCGAAGCAGCAGATAGAGCGAAAAGATCATCAATATCGGCGTAACGATCTTGGTGATGGCTCTGAAAATCAGGGAATTCATTTCGGCGCGGCCTCTTCTTGGGTGGAGCGGACTTTCTTTTTCAAGCGCAACATCCCGAAAATCCCCAGGGCGGCAATGGAAAAGACAGCGATTTCGAATAGGGTGTCAAAACCTCTAAAATCGACAATGACCACATTCACGACATTCCTCCCCCCGGCCAGTCTTTCGCTCACTTCCAGATAATAAGCTGCGATCGACGTGCTGAAATGGCTGTCCATCGCCATCATCATATAAAAGGTCATCACAAGGCCGACCAGCAGCGAGAGACATAGGTTCGTCGTCTTTGAGGATGCGGATGCATTTTCCTGAAAGTACGGCGGCACAAAATAAAAAACGAGCAAGATCAAAATCACCGAAACCGCTTCGACAAGATACTGCGTGAGCGCCAGGTCCGGTGCGCCCATAAGGACATAGAGGTAGGCCACGAGAAAACCCGTCATTCCCAGAGACAGAACGGCCGATATCCGGTTTTTAAACAACACGGTGGCCAAAGATGCAGCGACGATCAGCACCAAGGTGATGCCTTGCGCCAAGGTATATTCGGTTTGCATTAAACCGTTGAGATGCAGCGCCCACCCTTTGGACAATGAAAACAGCAGGGTGGCCGTCATCACAAAAAAGATGATCGCCGTGAGATAATGTTTTAAATAACCGCTTTGAATGACTTGCGAGATTCGTCGGGCCAGCTGCGTGAGCTCCCTTAGCAAGTCTTGGTATTGAAACACTCGGATGCGCTGTGCCGGATTTTCGAGCTGTCTAACCATTACGGCCGCCTTTCTGTAAACCCAATCGCTATCCAGACTGATGGTTTCTTTCGGATCCAGTTTTTTTAGCATCCAATAAAAAACCACCCCCGTCATCAGTAAGATTTGGAAGGCTTGAACAAGGTGTCCCCAAGTGTAGGGATGGTATTCGGCTTCAAAGGGCAAGGCTTGATAGAGCGATCCGGGCACGATGCCGATAAAGAGGCAGGAGAAGGCCGCCAGGCCCATGCCCCAAAGCATGTTTTTGGGTGGATCGACCGCTTTAGAGGAACCTTGATTCCAATCTCTCCAAAAAAACACATAGTAGGGAATCTTTAAGCCGGTCGATAGAAAGGTGCCGGCGGAAACCAAGGTTAAGAGCATGGCCACCCAAGGGCGTTCCAGTTCCGCAGCGGCGGAGATGACCATCGATTTGCTCACAAAGCCCGAAAAGAAAGGAAAACCCGAAATCGCAAGGGCACCGACCATGTAAAGCATGAAGGTCCAAGGCATGTATTTATAGAGCCCCCCCAATTCCGTTTGCTTTCGTTTTCCCGTCATCAAAATCACCGCGCTCATGCCCATTACCAGCAAACCTTTATAAAGGATGTGCGCAAAGGCATGCGATGCCGCTCCGTTCACGGCCATCTCCGAGCCCATGCCAACCCCGGCGACCATGTAACCGACCTGGCTGATGATGTGATAGGAAAGCAAGCGCCGAATATCGTTTTCAATGACCGCGTAGGCCACGCCGTACAAAGCCATGAAAACCCCCAAGGGGACCAGCAGCTCTGTTCCTGCAAATCCCCGAAGCAATACATAGACTGCGGTTTTGGTGGTGAAGGCGCTCATAAAGACGATGCCGGTGATTGTGGATTCGGGATAGGCATCGGGCAACCACGCCGAAAGTGGCGGCACGGCGGCATTGAGCAAGAAACCGGCCAAAATGAGCACCGGCCCGAGACCTTCCTTGGGCAATGCATCGAAGGCGATATCGCCACTGGCGCCGACGTATATAAAAATACCGGCCAGCAAAAGGAGTCCGCCGAAAATATGGACATACAGATAGCGCATACCCGCTGCTTCCGCATTTTTCCAGGGCGCGTAGAAAACCAGCATGGCGGAGGAAAAGGCCATGATCTCCCAAAAAAGGAACACGGTCAGCAGGTCACCGGCAAATACCGTTCCCAAGGCGGAGCCGGCATACACCAAACCCGCCATGGATTCCTTGTCTCCCTTGACATGCAGCGAAAAAACCATCCCAACCAGGGTAGCGATCGTGATCACGTAAGCGAAAACGAGGCTCAACTTATCCACCCGGCCAAAAATCATCTCCTGCTGACCGAGCAGCGGCAGGACGCCGTGGCGGCCATGCGGCACGATCAACAGGCACAGGAAGCCCACGACCGGCACGGCCAATTTAAAATGCGATTTCCATTGGGGTTTCAAAAAAGGCAAGAGCACCGCCGCGATAAAAAATAATCCCCCGGGGTGGATCCAGAGATCAATCATAAAAATCCTCTCGCTTCATGAGGAAGGCGTGGCCGAGCCACTTGGAAATCACGATAATGACGTAGGTCGAAACCAGCCCGAAGAGGGCTGAAAACCCCGGCACATAGTCCCACGGGAAGATCGGATGGGTTAAATGCAGGTAGATAAGGATACCATCGAATACGACCAGTCCGACGCCGAGGACGAAAAGATACCGTTTGACCGTTTTAAACTTTTCAGGGTTTTCAACGATTTTTTCAAGCCAGCGAATCAACCACATTATCCAACCACGAGTTTTGCCAGGTTTAGAAACAGGCTCGGAAACATCCCGAGCAGTACGGCAATCACCGCCGTGATGCAAAGCGGCACGACCAAGAACTTATGGGCCGCTTCGTTGATGTTCAGGTGACCGTTCTGTGCTGCGCCGTCCTTATCACCCGCCATCGTCATTTCATGATTCCCCGCACCGACGAATCCAATATTGACCGCGGCGGCGGGTGTGTGCGGAACATCTTCGGGCGCCTTTAAAAAAGCCTTGTAGAGAATCGGCAGAAAATATCCGGCATTGAGCAAGGTGCTGACCAGTAGAACGACCAAGATCAAGAGCTGGCCCGATTCAATCGCTCCAAAAGCGAGATACCACTTCGAGGTAAATCCCGCAATGGGGGGCACGCCGATCATACTGAGCGCTCCGATGGCAAAGGCGGTCATGGTCCAAGGCATCTTCCGTCCGATGCCGTTCATCTGTGAAATATGGGTTTTGTGCGCGATGACATAGATGGCGCCCGCGCAAAAAAAGAGGGTAATCTTGGAGAAGGCGTGGTTTGCAATGTGCAAAACCCCGCCGACCATCCCGCTTGGAGAAAGGAGCGCCCCACCCAGTACGATATATGAAAGTTGGCTGATGGTCGAGTAGGCCAGCCGTTCTTTTAGGTTGTCTCGACTCAGGGCGATGACCGAAGCCGTTAGGATCGTAAACGAAGCCAAACCGGCTGCAATCGCACCCAGATTCAAGGTCCTCATCAAGTCCACCCCGAAGACATGAAAGATCACACGGAGTACGCAAAAAACGCCCGTATTGACGACGGCGACGGCGTGAAGGAGGGCACTGACCGGGGTCGGCGCCACCATCGCGGCGGGGAGCCAGGCATGAACGGGCATGACGGCAGCTTTTCCGATGCCAAACAAAAAGAAAAAGAAAATGAGGCTGAGAAGGACTGGGTTTGCCCCTTGCGGCAGGATCCCGTTCGAGTGAAATTCCCCGGTCCCGGAGAGGCTAAAGGTTAAAATCACTGCCGGGAGCAAGAAGGCGGTCGAGGTTCCCAATAGATAGAAAAAATACTTATTTGCGCCGGCGTAGGCATCCTTCGACTCTTTATGTGCGACCAAGGGATAGGTCACAAGGGTCAAGATTTCGTAAAAGAGATACAAGGTCACCAGGTTGGCGGCAAAGGCCACACCCATGGTCGCGGAAAGGGTGACGGCGAAACAGGTGTAGAAACGGGTTTGGGCGTGCTCGTTATGGCCACGCATGTAACCGATCGAATAAAAGGTGTTGAGTACCCACAACACGGAAGCCGTCAGGGCGAAGACCATTCCCAGTGCATCGACCCGAAAGGCCAATGAAACCCCCGGCAGGAAGGTGAGAAGGGTGTAGTCATAGGTCTTGCCGGCGAGGACCGCAGGCGCCATACTGGCAACCAATATACACTTGAGTACGGCCGCAGTAATAGAGCATCCTTCCCTGACATTCGGGTTTTTTCTCATGGCAGGGATCAATGCCGCACCAACCAAAGATACGAGCAGCACCCCGACCGGCCTGATCGATTCAATCTCCATACCTATCCCCTTTCGGTCATTGTGTAGGTATACTTTAATTGCAAGCGAATTCCCTGCAAAAACGATATCGCCCGGTGCCGCTTTTTCAAACCCAGTCCATCCGTGACGGGCACTGCGAACCAGGGTCTGAAAGCATTGCTGAGTCTGTCGATCCCATCATGCCACTGAAGATTCCACAAGCGTTTTGCGAAGGAATCGATGGGCGGAAGCCACGTGGATGCAGACTTCCTTGTATTTAAATACATGGTGCTTCTGTCTCTGTATCAAACGGGAGCCTTACGATGAGGGGCGGCACAAGGAGAAGGAATGTTATGATATGAATGTTCGTCATGTGCTCGATGGCCGGGTTCTTACTACTGAAGCAGCGATCATGTCGAAATAGTATTATAACTATATCAATCGCGCCTGCTTTGTCAACGAAGCGGGAGATAGGGGATATTTTAAATACGATACCAGATGAGCGGAAACGGATAAGGTAGCGTCTCCCCCTTCATGTGAAGGGGGAGACGCGGTGTGCATTTTTGAGCTTGGGTGCTAAAGGGCGCTCTCTCCCATTTCGCCGGTTCGGATGCGAACCACCTCGTTGAGAGTAGAGACAAAGATTTTGCCGTCACCGATCGAGCCCGTTTTCGCGGCAGCCATTAATGTAGCGACCACCTTTTCTTCTTCGGTATCGTTGACGACAATTTCCAATTTTATCTTCGGCACAAACTCGATCGCGTACTCCGCACCGCGATAGTGCTCTTTATGCCCTTTTTGCCGGCCAAATCCCTTGACTTCGCTGATTGTCATGCCGACGATCCCGATATCGGAGAGCGCCTTTTTGACTTCTTCCAGCTTAAAGGGTTTGATAATTGCGTCGATCTTTTTCATTTCTTCCTCCAAAGTTACTGCATGACCTTGTTGGCTGCACCCACTTGGATTGACGACTTCCCAGGGATCGATCCCTGTACACCGGGAAGCGGGCCCGTATTCGAGATCATGCTGACGCCAAAGTCCGGATAGGCGGAATTACCATGTTCCAGGAGATCCAAGCCTTCCATTTCCTCCTCTTCAGAGACGCGGAGTCCCACTGTGGCCTTCAGGGTTAAAAAGAGAACCATCCCAAGACCGAAGGCCCAGATAAACGCCGCGCCGATGCCGACCAGTTGTACTCCAACTTGCTTGAAGCTGAATCCGGCCATGTCAAAGAGTCCCGCAGCCAAGGTTCCCCAGGCGCCGCAGACGCCATGGACGGAAATCGCGCCGACGGGATCGTCGATCTTTATTTTATCGAAAAAGAGAACCGAAAAGACAACCAAGGCCCCTCCGATCAGCCCAATGATCACCGCGCTTGCCGGAGAAACATTGGCACAGGGCGCGGTAATGGCCACCAAACCGGCCAGTGCGCCGTTCAGCGACATGCCTAGATCCGGTTTGCCGTACAGCTTCCAGGAAACGGCCATGGCGGCGACCGCACCGGCCGCTGCCGCCAAATTGGTATTCGCGGCAATCATGGCAATATCCGTAATCGCAGCCGTGGTACTTCCGGGGTTAAATCCAAACCAACCAAACCAGAGGATAAAGACGCCAATCGTTGCCAGTGGCAGGTTGTGGCCTGGAATCGCACGCGCTTTTCCGTCTTTCGCATATTTTCCGATTCTCGGTCCAAGGGCCACCGCACCGGCCAGGCCGATCCATCCACCGACCGAATGGACGACGGTGGACCCGGCAAAATCGATAAAACCCAGTCCTTCCAACCAACCGGACCCTTTGTAAAGGCTTCCCCAGGCCCAGCTGCCGAAAATCGGGTAGATCACGGCACAGACGACCGCGCTTGTGATTAAGTATGACGTAAATTTGGTCCGCTCCGCCATGGCTCCGGATACGATCGTCGCGGCGGTTGCGGCGAAAACACATTGAAACAACCAAAAGGCGAAGACCCAGGGGTCTTTTTCGACAGCAAAGTCGGAAAGGAAAAAGCTGGATGTGCCGATGAAGCCGCCAGCGGAGGCCCCGAACATCAGACCGAAACCGATGGCCCAGAAAGCGAGGCTGCCGAATGAAAAATCGAAGAGATTTTTCATGAGGATATTGACGGCGTTTTTTGCGCGGGTAAAGCCGGCTTCCACAGCAGCAAAGCCTGCCTGCATGAAAAACACGAGAAATGCTGCGATGAGGGTCCAGACAAAATCCGCATTTTTCTGGACATCTGTGGTAGTGGGCGCTCCCTCAGCCCAGAGCGGCGCCGTGGTGGCGAGCACAAAGGCAATGGGGAGGGCAAAATGGCTGAAAAGTCGAATCTTTTTCATTTTTTGCTCCTTTATGATTGATAATTTCCATCATTTAATACTCCCCATTGAGCATAAGGTTGCTCTTCATTGAGCAAAATCACCCTGCATCCCTCCACGAAAAGGAGGGATGCAGGGGTCAAAAATGACTTAAAACAACATCACAAACTGTAGTCCCAGTTCGTCATTCGTTGAACTCCCGGGTGTATCCGGATCGGTCGATTTCCACTCGAGCTTTGTCTTTAAATTGTCCGAGACCCCCTTGCACAACAGGGCGACCGTCAGGGTGGTTGGTTCCGCGGCAGTGCCATCGGTTTCCACCATATCATAACGGACCGTCAAGCCGTGCTTGCCATGCATCGCATGGAGCGTAATCCCCAGGCCGTCATTGACCTCATCTGCAAGGTATTCCAAGGCATAAAGCAAGGAAACCTCTTGTGTCGGCATCACCGTTCCGGACAGGATGATGTCAATGAGCGC
>JBHHXH010000053.1:0-21145 GCA_046756925.1 Nitrospiria bacterium | reverse complement strand
ATCCAAAAATTGCTTATGCAGCTTAAACACTCTATTTAATGGCCGGGTTAATAACTTCAAATAAGCCCCGCCCCTTGGGGCGGTTGGGAGCTTCACTAAGCCGGGAGGGCTTCAAAGGGTGGGGAAAGGATCCGGATATCGGCGCGCATTTTCAATCGACATGAAACTTGCCGACCAACTCCTTGAGTGCTTCTCCTTTTTGGGCAAGTGTTTGGGTGGCGATCAACACATTCGACATTTCATCGGCCGTGTCCTTGGAAAAGGAGGCCACGCCAGCCATGCTCTGAACGACTTCCTGGGTTCCGCTGGCCGCTTCGGCCGCGCTTCGCGTGATTTCGTTGGCAGTCGCCGCCTGTTGTTCTATGGCACTGGCGATACTCAAAGAAATCTCTTTGGTCTCCTTGATCACCGCTTCGATTTCGCCGATTGCCGACACCGCCCCTTGGGTGCCGCTTTGGATGGCCGCGATCTTTTCGCTGATTTCCTCGGTGGCTTCGGCAGTGGCTTTGGCCAGCTCTTTGACCTCGTTGGCGACGACGGCGAAGCCCTTTCCGGCTTCTCCGGCGCGTTCGGCCTCAATGGTGGCGTTTAAGGCGAGGAGGTTCGTTTGTTGTGCGATGGAGTTGATTACTTTGATCACGTCTCCAATTTCGGCACTCGAGTCGCCCAGCTTGGAGATGGTGCCGCTGGTGGCGGTGACGACATCGACGGCGTGACCGGAGACCTCCGTCGATTTGAGGACGTTGCGCGAGATCTCATTAATCGTGGCCATGACCTGTTTTGCCGCCGCCGCGACCGAGCCGACATTTTGGCTGGTCTGTTCGATGGCGGAGGAAACCGTGCTCATCTGCAGCTTCGCTTGTTCGGAGTTGGCGCTCACCTGCTGGCTCGAGGCCGAAAGTTCGCCTGAAGCCTCCGCGATTTGGTTCGAATCGTCCTTGACTTGGGACACCAGCAGGCGCAGATCGACGACCATGTCGGAGAAGGCCTTTGCCAGCCGGCCGATCTCGCCTTCACTTTCGATGACGATTTCCTGTGTCAAATCGCCCCTTGCGATTTTTTGCGATAGCTCGGTCATTCTTTGAATCGGCTTGGAAATAAGGTTGGCGATGACGAAAATAATGATGACGAATATGCCCACCATCAAAAAAGAAAGCGTCACGACGGCAAACCGCGCGGCGTTAAGGGTTTTACGGAGGTCTTCAAGGGAAAGCCCAATGGTCACGGCGCCGATCTCTTTTCCATTCGCCGTGACCGCTACGGTTTTAAACAGCTCATCCTCGCTTTTGCCGATGGCCGTTGGCTCTTGTGAGCGGATCTCGGCAAGGCCCGCCTTGCGGTAGGTGTAGATTTCGTCCCTATTTGCGTCTACGACGCGGATGTAAGAAAAGACCTGCTCTTGAGTGAATTGATCAGCGGCATCGGCCACCTTGGCCTTGTCATTAAACTCCAGGCCGACGGCGATCTCATTGGCTGCAATATGGCTGAAGACCTCGAGAAAGGGGTTCACGTTTTTTGTAATCCCTTTTTTTGTGACCTCCGACATCACGAAGAGGACTACTGTCATCAAGACGACAATCGTTGCGATGAAGGTGATGAGCATCTTCGTTTTAATATTTAGATTTCGGAAACCCACTTCAAATACCCTTTATTTAAGGTCGGCGATCTTTAAGCGTTTCGGTGAAAATTTAACACCTTCTCGTTTCCGGATTCGAGATTGATGATAATGCTCGGTTTACGATCGACCCATTCGAACGAGAGGGTGATGGACGGTCGATGACGATCTCAGAATTGACGCCAGCGGTCATGATTTGGGTCGCGACGGTGGCCAATTTGACCGGTTTCTCTACTTCTGGAAGCGTATCGGGAGATAGTGGATATCGATGCCCTCCAGTTTTTCCAGGTTGACTTTCTTGATGGTGATCTTTTCCTCTGAAAGGAAGCATCGATTTGTCCTCATAAAAAGATTCCTTTCTGGAGTTCTCCAGTGAAATTATAGCAGCTGACTTTTTAATATGGTAGATGAGCGGGCGGGGATAGCGGATCGATCTTTTATTATTTTTACCGCCTTATTTGAACAATATCTGTATACTTATGATGATAGTTGGATGCTCTCGTTTCTTGTCGATCTTGGGTGAGTGTTTCGGGGAGATCCGATGTCCTTTTTTCAAGAGGCTTGCGACGTGACTGGCACCGATAAAATAGGGGAATAGGGGAGCTGTTGATATAATGCATCAGATCGAGAATCAGGAGGTCGCCCGCGTCCTGACTTCGGTATAGAAGGCGCATATTGAAAGGGGCCTTTAGAGAGAGACATGCAGATGAGGAGGGATGTTTAGGGCTTGCCGAAAAAGTTGCCCTCCAGTTGAAAAATGAGGGGCGTACTCTTCTTCGATTTCCGGACATGGGATCTGCTTCGGGAGTATGACCCCCTGGTGATCACTACGAAGCCCCCCCGGCAAAAGGACGTGCGGATTCCTCCGGACGGAAAAGGAAAACTACATCGTTAACGTCACCCTGCAAAATCTCGAAGGAAAGCTCGATCCGGGCAAATTTCTCCGCATTGACCGCTTACGGATGATTCGTGGAGGGGATTCAAAAACCTCAACGACAGCTGACTATAAAGCAGGCGGTACTTGGCACGAAGCTGCCCTGAACATGAAATTCCGATTTTTGCACATCAATAAATCATCGGCCGGATTTACTGATCCACTCCGTTTAGGCTATAATGCATATTTTCTCGATCAATGGATGCTGTTTTTGATTCACGTTTCATTTAAAATCTGCCTTTAAGTGTTCCAATGCCCTATCACGACCTACGACAATTCATAAACCTCCTCGAACAAAAAGGGCTCCTCGTGCGTGTCAAACAGGAGGTCGATCCTTATTTGGAGATGACGGAAATCTACGACCGCCTCATCAAAAAGGGCGGGCCGGCGGTGCTCTTCGAAAATGCGAAAGGATCGACGATGCCGGCGCTGATCAATCTTTACGGAACGATCGAACGCGTGGCGATGGGTCTGGAGACGGACGCGGCGGGGCTCTTGGAAATCGGCGAGTTTTTGGCCTTTCTCCAGCACCCCGAGCCACCGAAGGGCTTCGTCGATGCGGTGAAGCATCTCCCTTTTTATGCGCGGATCCTGCATCTGTCCCCCAAGAAAGTAAACCGCGCCCCTTGCCAGGAAGTCATCTTAAAAGAAGGCGAGATCGATCTGGACGCGATTCCCATCCAGCACTGCTGGCCGGACGATGCCGCGCCGCTGATTACCTGGCCGCTCGTAATTACCCAACCGCCGCCGGGCAAGGCAGGAAAATATAATGCCGGGATCTACCGGATGCAGAAGATCGACAAAAAGCGGACGATCATGCGCTGGCTGAGTCATCGCGGCGGGGCCCAGCATTATCGCGAATGGACGGCGGCAGGCAAACCCATGCCGGTGGCGGCCGCACTCGGCTGCGACCCGGCGATGACGATTGCGGCGGTCACGCCGGTGCCGGAGCAGATCGGCGAGTTTCATTTCGCAGGCTTGCTTCGGAAGAAACAGGTGGAACTGGTGAAGTGCGTCATGTCGGATTTGGAAGTCCCGGCCACGAGCGAGATCGTGATCGAAGGAGAGATCCATCCCGGAGAGATGGCCGACGAAGGGCCGCATGGCGATCACACCGGCTTCTACAATGCCGTCGAGCCTTTTCCGGTGTTTCGCGTGACCTGCATCACGCACCGGCAAAATCCGATTTATCTCACTACGACGACGGGGCGGCCGCCGCGGGAAGACGCCATTATCGGGCTTGCCCTCAATCAAATTTTTCTGCCGCTTTTAAGGCAGCACTTTTCCGAAATCGTCGATTTCCATTTGCCGATGGAGGCCTGTTCGTATCGCGTGGCGGTTATCTCGATGAAGAAGTCCTATGCCGGGCACGCCAAGCGGGTGATGATGGGTATCTGGGGTTTTCTCAAGCAGTTCCTCTATGTTAAATTTATCATTGTCGTCGACGCCGAGATCGATGTCCGGAACTGGGAGGACGTGATCTGGGCGATCTCGACGCAGGTCGATCCGGCGCGAGACACCTTTACGATCGAGAACACGCCCATCGACTATCTCGATTTCGCCTCGCCGGAATCGGGCCTGGGCTCGAAGATGGGGATCGACGCCACCACCAAGATTCCGCCGGAGACGAAGCGGGAATGGGGCAAGGGGATGTCGATGGATCCGGAGGTGGTCAAAAGGGTCGACGCCCTGTGGAATGAATTGGGATTGGGTTGATGCGAATCAAGGTCATGCTTTTATCGCTGGTTTTCATCTTTTCGTTTTCTTCCTTGTTGTTTTCGAAGGGAGACGAAAATTCAGTGTCACCGCCGTCGAAACACGACATTGCCATTGACAGAAATCTCAGCGGGACCTGTTTGCATTGCCACGTTAGCGAAAGTCGACTGGACCGTGACATCGGCAAGCCGGAGTGCCAGGAATGCCACGGGGTCGTCTCCGAGTCTTACGATCTCATTAAGGTCGATAGGGCTGAAACAAGTAAACCCGTCGAGATTATCGAGCAGAAAAACATTTTGATTCCCGCCGGCCCTTTTATCATGGGCAGTCCCGGCCGGCCGGTGGAAGAAGGCGCCGGCAATGAAGACGAAGGCCCGCCCCACGAGGTTTTTGTCGATAACTTTTACATGGACCTCTACGAGACCACGAATGTCCATTACAAGGCCTATGTCGACGCGACCGGTGCACGCCCTCCCCTGCTTTGGCGCAGAGGCGCATTTCCAACGGCCTTGGCGAACCATCCGGTCGTGTATGTGAATTGGTACGATGCCGATGCCTATTGTAAATGGGCCGGGAAGCGTCTTCCGACGGAGGCGGAATGGGAGAAGGCGGCGCGGGGAACGGATGCGCGGCACTTTCCCTGGGGTGTGAAGTTCGACACGAGCCGGGCCAACACCCCGCGGCATTGGCTCTCGAAAGGGATCGAGGTCCATAAAGGCGGGACGATGCCGGTGGGTAGCTTCGAGAACGGCCGCAGCCCCTACGGCTTATACGACATGGCCGGCAATGTATACGAATGGGTGAGCAACTGGTACCTTCCCTATCCGGGCAATCAATTCCCGAACATTCATTACGGCAAACGCAATCGGGTCCTTCGCGGCGGCTCTTGGTATGACTGCATGTCCTATGGCTGCGGGCTTTCCTCGCCGGTTTATAACCGAAGCCGCTTTACGCCGGAGATTAAAAACAAGGGCTTTGGTTTCCGCTGCGCCAGCGATCATCCGGATCCCGGCGAGGTTCCAAGCCAGACACTTCAAAACCCGACTTCTTAAGGATTTTTCTTTTTCCTTCCCTTATTTCTCATGGTTTTAAGGAATCCGGACAGATGATTTTATCGGTATTCGATTTATAAACGGGTGGGTGTTTCTTCTTGCTTGTGTTGGGCGTGTCGGATTTGCCGTTCTCTTTTGACGATATAGCTAAAGAGAGATTCTTGGTCGGCGTGCTTCAGGTCTAAAAATTTGATTCCGACTTCGAACTGGGGGATGTTGTTTTTTTTGGACGTCTTTTGTTTTATATGGATCACTTCCGCAATTAAGGTCATTTCCTTAAAAGGAAGAATCGGCAAAATGATTCTAAATTCAAGACGTGTCCCAGGTGATTCTTGTTTGTCCGTGTGGAAGCGCATGCCCGATGCGCTGAGATTGACCATGACGGCTTCATAGGGAAAGCGTTCTCTTTCTTTTTCGCGCGATCGTGTTTTAATAAGGTAGTTGACCTTCCAATCGATCCATAAGAGTAGTTCAAGAATCTGGTCGTCCCGTTGCGCGTTGTCGGTATGGATTTTAGCCATGATTTGCTGTGTTTCGATGGATGAAATCGGATCGTAGCAGTCATGGTCGAAAGGACTCTTATCATCGGTATCGACGACACGATATAAGATCGGACAATCGGCCGTGACTCTGACAAAGGCTCTTCTCGACTCTTCCATAATCGTGTGCTCCAATTAATCGGGTTTGAAAATTCAAGACGACTAAGAGGCCGTCTGTTCTTCTAAAGCCATCTCCTTACATCCGTTATCCGGTGCGAAATCAAAAGCCACGATACGATTTCGGCCGGCTCGCTTGGCGGCATATAAGGCTTGATCCGCTTGAAAAAATAGCGTTTCGGGATTGTTGATGATCGGCGGAACGGGGTAATTTGCGATGCCGATGCTGACGGTCATCCGTATTGCATCCGAGTTCTTGTGAAAAGTTGCGGTTTCGACACGGTCTTTGATGCGGTTGGCAACGATCATACCCTTTTGGAGGTTCGTTCCCGGGAGGATGACGACAAATTCTTCTCCTCCGTATCGCACGAGGATGTCGATTTCCCGGAGGCTTTTTTGGAAGATCGACGCCATTTCTCGAAGCACCTGATCCCCGACCATGTGTCCAAAGGTGTCGTTGATCTTTTTAAAGTGATCGAGATCGATCACCATTAACGCAAGTGCGCTGTTGTAACGTTCCGCGCGCCTGAATTCCCGTTCCAAGATGCCGGTGAACGCCCGACGGTTTAGCGTATTGGTCAGGGCATCTTTCACGACGAGATCTTCCACTTTTTTATACATTTCCGCATTTCGAATCGCGATGGATAACGGGGCGGAGATCATTGAAATGATCTTGGATTGATAATTGTTAAAGGTGCCGTTTACTGCCGATTGTTCCTTTTTCGGATGCTCCAAGCCTCTGTTTCTTTTCCGGATCAGGCGGAGCAGTCCCACTTTATTATTTCCAACACCGAGGGGCACAATGATTTCCGGGTTTCCATATCGGATGATGGACTGTAAGGCGCTTTGTTTATTTTTCGTTAATCTGAGCCCCTCCTGTCTCGTTTCCTCTTTGATGCCTTCGAAAAGATGTTCCCATATTTCTCGATCGGCCTCAACGTGAACACGATCCCATCTTTTTAAATAAAGACAGGCGATATCGCATGGAACGATCTTTTTAATATTCGTCATCAAGGCGTCGACCACTTCGTCGATATGGAGGGATTCGCTCAGTCTTTGGTTGAGATCGTAGATCTGGCTCAAATTATTGTTCCAGCACTTTAGCTGATCCCGCTCGCTCGAAAGCGCTTTGTTGGCGCTTTCCAGTTTATCCGAAAGGGCAAGCACCTTGAAAAGATTCTCGCGGTTTTTGAGGCCTTCCAAAATCGATTTTTCAAGGCGATTCGGAGGAACGGGCGTTTTTAAATAATCGAATACGCCTGTGCGAAGAAAACCACCGAAATTATTTATTTCTAGATTCGGTCCTATAAGAATGATGGTGGCGGTCGATTGACGCGCCTGAAGCGATTTTATAAATTTTAAGAGTTGGAAACTTGGAAATCCGGTATCTATGAGAATCACATCCGGCGGAAGGACATCGGGTTTTTTTTCGAGAACCAGGGTGTCTGCGGTTCGGACCTCTGCCTTTCGATCTTCTAAGTAATCGAGGATGGGTTGATGCACCTGCGGATTTGAGCTAAGAAAAGTAATCTGCGTCCCTTGTAACATATCATCCCCCAAGTGATGGTTCATATTGATTGAATTTTCGAAACCCGACCTCCCTTCGATCATATCTTTAAGGGGAGGTCAAGCGTATGTAACGCCAAATGGTTTTACCTTAGAGTTAAGCAATGTACATGCCATGGATTAATGATTATGCGGGAGACGCGTATTTTTACCGTCTTTTGGTCGTTTCTTATGACTGTGGTGTTTTTGGCGCGGCCGATCTTGAGTAGACCTTGAGGAGTTGCTGTCTGAGTGATTGAATCAAACCAAGGCTGTCTTCATGACCGGAATACGGCGTGTCATGGTTTTCGGCTTCTTTGGCGGCTTTTTCGTGAATTTCCTTCAAAATATCTAGTAACCTACTGTTTTCTTTTATTAAATTGATTCTTTCGCATGCGTGGTTTACGACAATGTACAACTCGTCCAATTGAAAGGGCTTTGTAAGGTAGTCGTAGGCCCCTTCCCGGATGGCATCGATTGCCGACTTGAGGGAAGAGTACCCGGTAATCAAGATGACGAGGGTTTCCGGCGAACGCATCTTAATCTTTTTTAATAAAACGATGCCGTTTAAACCAGGCATTTTCAAGTCTGTGAGAACGAGATCAAAATGACAGTCGTCAATCGCTTGACAGGCTTCTTCACCGCTTTTGGCAGTACTGACTTGGAAACCCTTGTCGAGAAGTGCGGTCTTTAAGAGCGTTCTTGGACCTCTATCATCATCAACGACAAGAATGTTGATTTTACTTTCTCTAGGCATTTGATGCATGCCGCTGGGCAATTTATGCTTCATCGATGGTCGGGAAAGGACGTTCCTGCTTGGATTGTAAATCCTCTTTTAGACGGTCTCTGGACTGTTCAGAAATCGTCACTCGATCGAGGGCGTTTGGAGGTTTGTTTTGCGTGTTTTTTACATTTTTTTCCTTTGCTCCCGGGCGGTCCGGTTTGGGTTTGATAAGATATTCATAGGTTCTCAATACATTTTGGGCCTGAGATATCGTAATTTCCATGCCGCTCCTTCGCCGTTTAAAAGATATTCATATTAATGTATCGGATAAAATGATCAAAACTTGAGCGAAAAATAGATATCACTCGAATGTTTTACGATTCTATTGGAAAAAGCGACCTTTTTTCTAAAATAAAACACAATGTGTTACAGGTGGCAGTAAAAAAGTGTCATCGAATGGCAATTTGTTTTCGAGACCCCTGATTCATTTATGCTATGCTATCTTGAGTTGCATTCATCATCCTCGTCGATTTCCATCGGCGAATTGTTCCATGTCGGCCATCCAGATTTGGAGGGGAAGATCGTGGGTAAAAAATCTCGTATCCGTGAAACGGAAGAAGGCGGTGTCCTCTACAATATCGACCCAATCATTATGAAATGGCCTTATCAAATCGACTATATTCATTCCTATGCGCAGGATTCCCCTTTTTTTCAGGGCCTCTCGAAAGGGAAATTGATGGGGAGTGCCTGTATGGCCTGCCCGATGAAATTTGCGACGCCACGGTCCCATTGCATGCACTGCGGCGCCAAGACCCGTTGGATGGTTTTGCCGCATACCGGTACGATTCATACCTATACAACATGCCATTTTGGTGGAGAGGCCTTTTTAGAAGAAACGCCGTTTACCTTGATCATGGTCGAGTTTGAAGCATTCGATACCCTCTTGCTGTCTCGACTGGTGGGTGCGGAAGAGACGCCGATCCGAATCGGAATGGCCGTCGAAGCACGATTTTTAAGGAATAGTCGGTTTTTGGCCACGGATGTTTATTTTATTCTGAAAGAGGTCGGTCATAATGGACTTTCGTCTCACTGACGAACAATCCTTTCTACAACAAACCCTCCGGGATTTTGCGTCGCGGGAAATCGCACCGGATGCAATGGCGCGGGATGAGGCATCCGCTTTCCCTTATGCGCTCATTCCTAAATTGGCGGCCTTGAAATTATTCGGAATCGGAATCCCGGAGAACCTTGGGGGAGGGGGGATGGGGACGATGGAGACGGTCATTATTTTGGAGGAACTTGCACGTGTCGATGGAGCCGTGGCCTTGATTGTCGCTTCGCACAATGCGCTCTGTACCGCTCATCTATACCGTTTTGGAGATGCGTATCAAAGGAAAACCTTTGTGGTCCCCCTTGCCAAAGGAGAACGATTGGGCGCCTGGGCCTTGACCGAAGCCGGATCGGGTTCGGATGCCGCCGCGATGAAAACAAACGCCGTAATGGAGGGCGATCATTGGGTGATTTCGGGCGGAAAACTTTTTATCACGCAGGGATCGACCGCCGGCATCTATGTGGTGATGGCAAAAACGGATCCGGAGCCTGGGGTGAAGGGCATCTCCGCCTTTGTCGTTCCGCGGGAGACGCAAGGGCTTATTGTGGGGAGGGTCGAAAAAAAACTGGGCGTGTGCGCCTCGGATACGGCGGCGATCCATCTGGAGAAGGTCCGTGTCCCGAAGGAAAATCTGATCGGACAACTTCATCACGGTTTTCAAGACGCGCTTGAGATATTAAATGGAGGACGCATCGGGATTGCGGCCATGGCGGTCGGTTTGGCGCGTGGCGCGCTGGAGGCGTCGATGCGCTACGCTAAAACACGCGAACAATTCGGTCACGCGATCGGTTTGTTTCAAGCCATTCAATCAAAATTATCCGATATGTCCACCGAGGTCGATGCGGCGCGTCTGTTGGTCTATCGGGCCGCCCTTCTAAAAGACCGGGGCCAATCCTACCAACTGGCGGCGGCCGAGGCCAAGCTCTTTGCATCGGAAGTGGCCATGCGCACGACCCATCAGGCAATTCAAATTCATGGCGGATTGGGATATATGAAGGAGGCCGAGGTTGAGCGCATCTTTCGGGATGCGAAGCTTTGCGAGATCGGGGAAGGCACCTCCGAGATTCAACGGAATGTGATCGCCAAGGTCCTTTTGAATTCATGATTCATATCGATTCATCTAAAGAGATCAGAGGCGTACAGTAAAGCTCCGGGCGAGATCGGGGCGGTCCAAAGCGTCTATTATCGGAAAATATGGCGTCCATCCATCCTATCGAAACAAGCGTTCAGGCGATTCTGAGTGGAGATGTTCGAGCCGTATCGAAGCTGCTGACCCGAATTGAAGACCGGCGTCCGGAAATCTTTCCTCTCCTGAAAGCGCTCTATCCCTATACCGGAAGGGCAAAACTGCTTGGGGTGACCGGCCCGGTCGGAGTGGGTAAAAGCACCCTGATCAATCGGCTGATCGACGCCTTTCGGGAAAAAAAACGATCGATCGGTGTCCTTGCCGTGGATCCATCCAGCCCCTTTACGGGAGGCGCGATTCTTGGAGATCGCCTTCGCATGCACCGGCACTTTCTCGATCAGGATGTTTTTATTCGGAGTTTTTCGGCCAGGGGGTGGAGGGGAGGGCTTGGTCCGGCGCTTTTTGATGCCATCCTTGTCCTCGACGCGATGGGAAAGGATATTATATTGATCGAGACCATTGGTGTCGGACAGGATGAAGTTCAAATTGTTGGCATGGCGGAGACGGTTCTTTTGGTATTGGCGCCCGGCATGGGCGATGAGGTTCAAGCGATGAAGGCAGGACTCTACGAGATTGGGGATGTCATTGTTGTCAATAAAGGGGATTTTCCCGAGAGTGCTGCTTTTTTTCAACAGATGAAAACCTTTGATCCGGAACGCAAGATATTGAAAGTTTCGGCCGAGCATGGCTCCGGCATCGGGCCTTTGTTCACCCACCTAGGAAGAACGCTCAAGAAAAACCATTCCAATCCCACCAAGAAGCGTGCGATATTGAAGGAAGCCCTTCAATCGTATCTTCATGAAAGATTCTTTAATGCCCAAAATGTCATTTCTTTTACGGACGATGCGATCGATCCGATCCTCCTTCGAAAAGCCGATCCCTATGGGCTCGTCGATGCATGGTGCTTGGAAAAAGGAATTAATGGAAATCGGGTTTGAGATCTGGGGTCATGGGTCAACCCCTAAAACGGAATTTTGGGTCGGATATGCGGTAAAATCTAGGACTTCTTCTTCAGTTCCATGATCACCATCTTGGCGACCTCTTTCAGTGTCTCAAAGACGCCGTCTCCTTTCGGAGCCACAGCTTCGAAGGAGGGGACTTTTCTGGGATTTAATGTGCGTTCCATCTCCTCTACCGGGACGGTATTCGGTAGATCGCGTTTGTTGTATTGAATGACATAAGGGATATTTTCGAGTTCGAATCCGTGTTCTTTTAAGTTCTTCGTCAGATTGTCGATGCTTTCTAAGTTGGCTTCTGTCCTTTCTACCTGAGAGTCGGCGACAAAGATGACGCCATCTATCCCTCGCAGGATGAGTTTTCGACTGGCATCGTAAAAAATCTGGCCTGGAACGGTGTAGAGATGGAAACGAACCTTGAATCCCTTGATGCTCCCAAGCGCCAAAGGGAGAAAATCGAAGAAGAGCGTCCGCTCGGTTTTCGTTGCCAGCGAAATCATTTTGCCTTTGCTGTCTGGATTGACCTTTTTATAGATATAATGCAGGTTGGTTGTCTTTCCGCACAGACCCGGTCCGTAATAAACAATCTTGCAACTGATTTCTCGTGCGGAGTAATTGATAAAAGACATGTTAATATTTTCCAGAAAGCAGGGTTTGACGTTTTAAACGGTTATCCGGATCGTGCTGCAAAGGTTCGGATCCCTGAGTGCATGGATAAAGGTAATTTTTAGCTGAAAAGGTTTTCAATGTCGTCTTCGGTTATTTCCGTGAATAGAGAAGCGTCTTCCGCCGCACGATCTGTTTCCGTCATTTTTACGAGTAACTTATTGAATATTTCGGTGAGGATAATGACGCTCTTTTTTGCCCTCAAGCGTACGAGTCCCAATGAAGAACGGTGATCGAAGATGATGACCAGAATTGCCCTTTGTCCAACCAGGGAGATATGGATATTGTCTTTTTCTCCTTCGTGAAACAATAGAGAAAATTCCTTTTCGCCGAGGAGTTTTGCCATGCCTCCCGTCGCCGCGATATTTCCGGCGGTCAGCGAGGCGAGGGAGGTCGTGTCGATATTTGCTGTCTCCCCCACGCTGGCGATCAATTGGCCGTCTTTATCGACGAGGAACGAAACTTTGCCATTGGCGAGGTGGTTGAGTCTCGACAGTTCTTTTTCGAGGAGTTTGAAGTCTGCTTCGTAGAGTACCAGATCCTGATTTAACATATGCCCCTAGCCTATATGCGCCATCCCAACTTGACCATTTATTTATACCACTGGAATTGCACTTGCGCAAATATTCTCGACGGAATCGGAGGCTATTCGCTCAATGGATCCATATATTCGACTTCATTTAAGCGTCCGATGAAATGATCGGTCCATGTCAGGTAGATACGGCCGGCATCTTTCATCGCGAGGATCCCTTTTTCCAAGCTATTTAAATCCTCTTCATCTGCTCCTTGCCTTCTTAGGTCGTCGAGTTTTTGTTCAAAGAGATGATTGAGGGTTTCCATCGCATTCAACAGGTCTTGCCGTGATTGTTCTACATTCCCAGGCATACATCGCCTCCATCTAGCAAAAGTGATAAAAAAATCCCATCACGAAACACGTGATGGGATGAGAAAAGCTTTGGAGAATCATCAAGATTACCGATGAACCAATCGAATGGCATTATGCTTTGCCGCGCTGCAGACGACGACACAGAGTTCGCATCCTTTACAGCTTTGTTCGACCACGGACGCGACTTTTTTCTCCGAATCAAATAAGATGGTATTGGCTTCGGGGCAATACATGATACATAGGCGGCATCCCTTGTGCGCGACACACGCTTCGTCGATGACTTCTGCAACGGCATACATTCAGTTTATCTCCTTCTTTAAACCAGTACGGGTGACTTTATTTCCTTTATCCAAGCCGAACCGATATCATAGACCTGCCGGATGGTTTCCATGTTTTTCTTTAGCAGCTGTTCTTTCTTGGCAAACTTCTTTTTGATCGCTTCGTCGAGGGTGGCCGTTCCACCGGAGGCCACGTATTTCTTCCCAAAACGGTCTTGTATCGCCGCTTCCATCGATTCCATCGAAACCAATTTGGTTGCACCCATCAAGGCCCCCAGCATCCCCATATTGGTCGCCAGTTCCGTCCCCGCGATCTCGACGGCGATCGTGGTGGCCGGCACATTAAAAATCGGGATATTGTGCTCTTCAAAAAAGCGATAATCGTCGTCCGATAGGGGGATGGGATTGTCCGTATTGATAATCAAGATTCCTCCGTGTTTGATGCCTGAATAGAAGGGCATGGTATAACACTTACCTAAGGTGATGACTTGGGGATGAAAGATCATGATGACATCCGGATAAACCAATTCACCCCGATCGTAGATCCGTTCATCGGCGATACGAACATAACTTTCTGCCGGCGCCATCCTTTTTTCCGCACCAAAGAAAGGATTTGAAATGGCGTTTTTCCCATCTTTGGAAGCGGCTGTCGCCAAGACATGTGCGGATGTGACCACCCCTTGGCCACCAAGCCCGGACATCCGTATATTAATCCGTTTTCTCATAACCCGACTCCTTCAGCAAAAATGGTTTCGTATACCTTAATCGTTAAGCTTGTGCCGTCACCCTTCTCCTTTTCTTTTTCGGGGTAATTGTGTCTAAATAGGCTTTTGCTTCATCCGAAATATATTCTTTGTGTTCAAAACGTTTGCCGGGCCCTTCTGAATCCCTCATTTCCTGGAGCCCTTCCATCATTTGTTTTCCGATTTCGAGGATACAGGGTGTGTAGAGTTGTACATAGGTTGGGCCGATCTCTCTGGCAATTAAGACCGCATTTCGAATGGCTTTTTCAACCCGGTTCGGCTTGCTCACGGTCAGCATTGCAACATAATGGCAACCGGACTGTCGTGCGATTTCCGGAAGATCGACCTTGTCGAATTTTTTCCCCGCCGGGGCCATTTTTGCGACGAAGCCTTTTTGCATCAAGCCGCTCGATTGACCTCCGGTATTGGCGTAAAGCTCATTATCGAAACAAATGGTTGCGATCTTTTCCTGGCGAAACCAGGATTGTAGGGTCATGTCCAAGCCGATGTCGACCGTGGCCCCGTCTCCGGCGAGCACGACCACATCTTTGACCTTGTCGGGGAATCGGTAAGACAAGGCACGTTTCAATCCGGAGGCGACGGCATTTTGATTGCCGAAGAGGGAGTGGATGTTGTGGACCGCGACATGGGGAAAGACGAGGCTGGTGCAACCGGTGGAGCCGACCATGACGGTATCCTCAGGATTCGGGAGACAGGCCAGCACATATCGAAAGGCGATCGACTCCGGGCATCCAGCGCACAGGGAATGCTCTTCGATCATCTCTTTCGATTCCCCAACGTCTTTCCAGCCCCTGCCCTCTTTTCCATAGGTGGCGTGCTCTACCAGCTCCTGATATTCTTTGGGCATAATGTCGTAGAATTCGCGATTGATCTTGATTTTTTCCTTACCCATGGATGGCCTCCTTGTTGGTCGCTAGCACCTTTTTGATTTCTTCCACAATGACTTCGGGCGGCATGGTCATGCCCCCGGCGACATGCGGTCCTTCTATGACGCGATGATTGTCGGGGATGGCCGCCTTGATTTCTCTTGCCATCCAGCCCACGACGTTGAACTCGGGGACAAAGATCAATCGCGCGTTTTTGGTCGCCTGACGAACCTCTTCTGTCGGAAAAGGACGGACGGTCTTGATTTTTACGATACCAACCCGAATGCCCTCGTCCGCCAAAAGCCGGGCCGCTTCACGTCCCTGCGCCACGGCTGTTCCCGAAGAGACGATGAGTATCTCGGCATCCGTGCGTTCTTCTTCAATCAATCCCCCAATCAGGCGGATGGTGTGTTTTCTCGATCGCTCACATGCCGATCGCGTTTCTTGTTGCCAGCTGGCTTGTGTCGCGTAACTGATGTAATTGCTCTTCATGACAAAGGGATCCCGCATGCACCGTACCGGAGGGACTTCCATATCCATGCAGGTCACTGGGGAACGATAGGGATTGTAAGGAGGCAGTGCGAGATCCGATGATGGAATGAGCACATCGTCCTTTGTGTGACTGACGAAGAAGCCGTCGATACAGATCGCGATCGGCAGATGGACATCGGGTTCTTCGGCGACGATAAACCCTTTGAGGAGATAGTCGAAAAAGTCCTGCGCCGATTCCGCATGCCAGATGAGCATGCCGGTATCGATAATCAGACCGATTTCCAAGGTATCGGGTTGAATACTTAAGGGCGAGTTCACCCCTCTGACCATCATGTTTAGCATGACCGGGAGTCGTGAGCCGACCCACATCGGGAAGTTTTCATAGGCGCGAAGCGTTCCCGGTCCGGAGGTGGTCGTAAAGACCCGGGCGCCTCCAAAGGAAGCGCCGGCGCATTCCGACATCACGGCGAATTCGTTCTCGCCCCGGAAATATTCACCCACATATCCTTCCACCCAAAGGTCTCCGACCATGGCTGCGGCCTCGCTTTGAGGCGTGATCGGATAAGATATAGACACATCGACGTTTGCACGCCGGATTGCTTCTCGCACCACCTCACTGCCCGTCATGAAATATCGTTCCCGGGGTGCTTCATAAAAGAGATAATCCGGGTCGACGATTTTTTGACCTTTTTTATTTTTTGTGCCGATCAGAGATTTCGGTTCCATATCTCCCCCTATCTTTATATAAATGGTTGACGTTAAGACAACAAGGATGATGCGCCAGCACCGTTTCCGGAACCCGCATCTCCTTTCAAACGTTTGACGGCATCAATGAGTCTATAAGTGGTTTCAGGCGTGGCATCCCGAAAAGAAAGCATGGCATCCTCGTGACCGGCCTGTGCGCACATTGCAATTGTATAACAGCTTGTTCCGCCGCGAATGATTTTGAGGGAAAGGTTTGCCTGGTGGCAATGCACACCCACAAACATACACACATCTATTTTATTATGCCAGATCGTTAAATTCGGATGGTTCGGATTGATTTCGATTTCCGGATTAATCTTTGGATACTTGGGGCGATAGTCCGGCATCGGTATGAGAAGGGCCCCGGGGTTGTGGGATTTTAAGACTTGATAAAGTGCGTATATAGCGGTTGCCTTCTTTGCCGCTTTTTCGTTCCAATTCCAGAGGACCAAGGGACCGGGAAAAATAGTCGGCACCTTGGCCGAAAGGAACTTTCCGGCAGCTTCTTCCATAGCGGCTTCTTCCGGAACGATCTCGCCGTGGATATGACCTTGACCCGGGTCCGGAAGCACGACACCGGCACATGCCGCGGAGGGAGGTAAAAACGCTTCCGGGCCTTGCATTACACGATACTTTCCCATTAATTCTTCTTAAGCTCCTTGTTGGTTTTGTTTTGAAAATGAACGTACTGTATATTGACCGGTCACGGCGGTAATGAGCGGCTGAATCATCTCGCCGTTTTTTGGGGGGCGATGTCTATTCAATGAGGACAGCTACCTGAGAAGGCGGCATTTCTAAATCGTCTTATTTTCCGGTTTACGTTCTTTAATAAAAACATATGCATTCTTAAATAAATAACATAGCATCCGGACCAAGTCAAGGGGTTTTCTGGGATGCAATGTAGTGAAAAACATCAATGTTTATAGGTATTTCAATCATAAAAATGGCGGTGGGAGATGGATTAGGATATGATTTCTCTTCGTCCCTGCAAGGATTTAACCAGGGTGACCTCGTCGGCGTATTCAAGGTCGATTCCGACGGGAATACCACAGGCAATCCGAGTGATCTTGATGCCGAGGGGCTTTATATGCCGGTTGAGGTAGAGGGCCGCGGCTTCCCCTTCGATGGTGGGGTTGGTTGCGATAATGACCTCGTCGATCCCCCCTTTTTTTAGCCGGTCCATCAAATTGCGGACGGTGTTCGCCATCGATTCTGACCCGGTTAGGGGAGCAAGGGCACCGAGCAGCACATGGTAGAGTCCCTTATACTCTCCCGTTCTTTCGATGGCGTGAAGCGTGCTGGGTTCTTCAACCACGAGTACTTTTTGGGTGAGACGGTTGGGGTTTGCGCAAATGTTGCAGATTTCCGATTCGGTTACGTTGTTGCAAGTACGGCAAAAGGATAGTTTCTCCTTCACGTCGATGATGGCTTGTCCGATTTCCTTGGCTGCATCAGTGGGCATTTTCAAGATGAAGAAGGCCAGTCTTTGGGCCGATTTGCTTCCAATTCCGGGAAGAGCGGATAATTGTGCGATGAGATGCGAAAAAACACCTTTTTTCTCCATGGTTAAAAAAGGCCGGGGATGTTCAATCCACCGGTCATTCCCTTCATTTCTTCCGCCATCAATTCCTGGCTTTTTCGTAAGCCGTCATTGACCGCCGCCAAGATTAAATCTTGAAGCATTTCAATATCTTCTGTTCCAACGACCTCCGGATCGATCTTTATGGAGAGGACTTGTTGCCTGCCGTTGACCTGAACCGTCACCATCCCGCCACCGGCCGATGCGTCGATGATTTTTTGCGCCGCTTCCTCTTGTAGTTTTGCCATTCGCTCTTGAAGGGCCTGGGCTTGTTTCATGAATCCACCTAACATCTTCTTTCCGGACATTGTCGTTCCTCACTTATATGGGATGGTCGTTGGATATCCGTTTGGTCTCGATAATGCTTCCCCCCATGACTTTGAGCGCTTCTTGAATGAGGGGATGGTCTATCTGAGAAGGATCTTCCGTCTTGGGGGGTGTTATGGATAGCGCTTCCGGCGGTTTTAAAGACGATTTTTCGGGGCCGGTATCTTCGATAAATGTCAACTTGATCTCCTTTTGCAGCTGATTCTTAATAAATGGATCCAGCCATCGAAGGTGGTCTTCCTTTTTTATCATCGACATTAAAAAAGCATTGCTTTCGGAATAGCGCAATTGAATCTCGTGGTCTGTGAATTTTGTAAGTGTCGCCTGCTCGAGGTAGGAGGCGATATTGGGACGCTTGACCTTGATCGATTTTAAGAGTTTAGACCAACTTTCCTGGGAAAGCGCAGGGGTTTCTTTACGTGTGTCCGGTGTGGTCGGTTTGGTCGGTTTCGATATCCGGGGTTCTGCGCGGTCGGACGCTTCGGCTTTGTTTTTCTTGGGATGCCGTTCTACGGTGTCGATGGTCGTCTCTCCCGCCGTTAGTTTTTCCAGTCTTTCTAGAACCGATTCAATCGGTTGTAGATCGAAGATCGCAATCGCTTTCATGAGGCTGACTTCAAACAGTAGAAAAGGCTGGGGCGTGTTGCGTATTTCTTTTTGAAGCCGGATAAAAAGTGAAAAGAGACGTTGTAATCCCTCCGGTGGAAACTGAGCAGCTTGAGACCGGATGTTTTCAATCCGTTCTTTCGGCAGATCCATCCATTCTTCCATCTGGGTCACATTTTGAGACACGATCAGATGACGCAGGTGTTCCAACCAATCGGCGAGAAATTGACGAAGACTGTATCCCCGGTCGGCGATTTCTTTTGACAGCCGTAGTACCGCCTCCGGGTCTTTTCGGTGGATCGCATCGGCAAGCGCATGGCATACGGATGCGTCCATTCGACCGAGGAGATTGAAGAGGTCTTCATCGGATACGGCATTTCCTCCAAACGAGATGGCCTGATCCAGGATGCTCAGGGCGTCCCGCATGCTTCCTTCGGAAATGCTTGCGACAAAACGCAGACCCTTTTCGGAAAATCGCACCTCCCGCGTTTCGGCAATACGCTGCAACTGAGATAATATTTCAGAATGGGTGATCCGGCGAAACCTAAAATGCTGGCAACGGGAAAGCACGGTTTCCGGAATCTTATGCGCTTCGGTGGTGGCCAATATAAAGATGAGGTGTGGAGGGGGTTCTTCAAGGGTTTTAAGCAGCGCGTTGAATGCCGCATTTGAAAGCATGTGGACTTCGTCGATAATATAGATCTTATACCGACCTCCCAAGGGAAGATATTTGACTTTTTCCCTCAGTTCACGAACATCATCCACCCCGGTATTCGAAGCGCCGTCGATCTCGATCACATCGACCGAGCGGCCTTCGGTAATTTCCAGGCATTGTCCGCAGCGGTTGCAAGGAATCTCCGCATCCCGTTGACGGCAATTGATGCCTTTTGCCAGTATTCTCGCGAGAGAGGTTTTTCCGATCCCCCGAATTCCCGAGAAGAGGTAGGCTTGCGCAATTTTATCCAGACGGAGCGCGTTGGCGATAGAACGCGTCACATGCTGCTGGCCAATCACCTCTTGAAAGGTCTGGGGCCGCCATTTTCTTGCCGATCCTTGGAAGTCCATCGGGCCGATCCCTTTAGCCGGCTTCCCGTTTATATAAATATGGAAGATTCGTATCTAAAAATCTACAAGGTGTTGTTTGTGGAGAGACCAGGCTTGCCTGCGGCACACAGGAGCGCTTACTTACCGCTGCTTCCTCCCGGACCTGACGGGGTTCGTAAGATCCTGTTGCACAGGACCCGGCCTCTCCACAAACAACACCTTAATCATAAATACTTTCAATACGGTTCGTGTTCAGTACGGTCCGTGACCGGGCGTGCTGCCTCCCGCGGTTTAAGTCATGATGGGAATCCATGGCGGAGAGGGGGGGATTTGAACCCCCGAGACAGCTTGTGACCGCCTACACGATTTCCAGTCGTGCTCCTTCAACCGCTCGGACACCTCTCCTGATTACAGCGTGGAGGTCGGGCCCTCATGTCTTGCTGAGCCGCTCTCTCCTAAGTCCCATTGGCGATGGGTGGGGCCGCGCCTCTCGCCCGGCGACGTCTTCCAAGAGATACGGACACTTTAGGCACGATGACGGCTCTTTCCTAATGACGGCGGAGAGAGAGGGATTCGAACCCCCGGTGGAGTTGCCCCCACATCTGATTTCGAGTCAGACGCCTTCAACCGGACTCGGCCATCTCTCCATCGCTTCGCGATTCCCGTGCCATCGTCTTAAATGATCCGAAAACCCCCTCGGCGGTTTCCTCACTTTTCAGCGCGTAGACCCTTAAAAAAAAATTCCAACAATCGGGAAGATTCCTCAGCCAATACACCGCCCTTCACTTCAATACAATGATTTAATCGCGGCTCCCGAACGATATCAAAGATTGAGCCACAGCCTCCGCCCCTGGGATCGGCTGCGCCATAAACCAATCGATCGACCCGGGCTTGGACGAGAGCGCCGGCACACATCATACAGGGTTCAAGGGTCGAATAAAGCGTGCCTCCCAAACGCCATCGGCCTAAGCTGTATGCCCCCTTGCGGAGGACCTGCATTTCGGCATGCGCCGTTGGATCATTTTGAAGCGTTTTTAGATTGTAAGATGAAAACGTCGTATTATCAACAACCAGGAGGGCCCCAACAGGCACTTCACCGACTCCAAGCGCCACCTTGGCCTCTGCCAGCGCCTGTTGCATCAATCGTTCGTCAGATTCTTTTAGAACCATCCGCTATTCATGTGTTTTGCCGTGCGGCGGATTTTATGGGAATCGGCCCATCTTGTCAAGGTCCAAGATATGTTTTCATTGTGTCGTAAAAAGACCGATACGAGGTGTCGAATAGAATGGATCAGAGAATGACCCGATGAACGATGGATCTGGATGCGAGGAGTGTCAGGTCTTAAATAGGCCTTGCTGAAAAACATCTAACTTTTTGATTTTAAAAGTAATTCGCAT
>JBHHXH010000052.1:0-21455 GCA_046756925.1 Nitrospiria bacterium | reverse complement strand
CTACATGCGAATTACTTTTAAAATCAAAAAGTTAGATGTTTTTCAGCAAGGCCTACTTAGAACTTGGTCACGGCCTCTAGGACAACCTTCATAAGTGCTGTCAATTCAAGGTCTTTATGTTTTTGACTGAGGACCACCATCAATATTTTCGCGACACTCAGCATCCCCAATAGGGCATTTTTTCGCAAATTCGATAAGTATCAATATCTCCATCAAGCGTATTGAACCTCATTACTCGACCCTCATCAGCCCTCCATCTTATCTTCGTCATGCCTTATCAGCGGCACCTTACAAAAGCCCTGCGGGGCGACATCCAGGGCGCTGTTGAACTTGCTCGACAGGTTCTGAAAGGCGATGAGGCCGGTGAGCTCGACAATGCCGTCCTCATCGAAGTGATCGCGCAACCGCGCGAGCATGGCGTCGTCCACCTGCCGGTCCGAATAGGTCATAGCCTCGGCGTAGTCCAGGACGGCCTTTTCGCGTTCGTCGAAGAGATCGGAGCCCCGCCAGTGCTCCAAGGCCTCGACCTTTTCCATCGAGCCCGAGCGTTTGGCCAAGGTTGCGGAATTGATATCGACACAAAAACGGCACCAATTGATTTGTGAGATGCGAACGGTCACGAGGGAGCGCAGCGCGGGCTCGATGGGGGAGGATTTTCGATCGAGCACGCCATATAAAGTTGCCACGGACATGAAGAGCTTGGGCACACGCCCCCACAACAGACCGGGTGTGAGGACCTTTCCGTATTTTCTCTTTTGATTCCAAAAAAAGGGACGCAGGTACCAGGGATATTGGGATAAGGGTTTTTCGGAGATACGCATCGTGGGTTCACGAGTCCGTGGGCGGTAACGTTTTCCTTAGGATGATAGCCGGTTTTAGGGAAAAACCGCAAGCGGGATTTGTTGCCGGACAGATTTCAAAGGTGCGCGGTGGCGATCTCTCGATCGAGCGCTTCGAGAAATTCGCGGATGTTCCAGGCGTTCTGTCCGAAGTCGCCTTTGCCCACACTTTCTTTCACAGAGAACCAAAGACTATCTTGCACCAAGCGTTTTTAAATATTCCACAATATCCGGATGGTGTCTCTTGGCGGCGATCCATAACGGCGTCATGCCGTCATTCGATTCGGCATTGATATCCGCCCTGGCCGCGACGAGCGCCTTGACAACCTCGAAACGGCCTTCATATGACGCAATCCACAAGGGGCTTGCACCGTCCTTGAAGACGGCATCGATATCCGCCTTGGCCGCGATCAATGCCTTGACGGTTTTAAGATGTCCGTTCTGCGATGCATAGTATAGGGGCGTTCCGCCGTCTTGCGTTCTCGCATTGATATCCGCATGGCCTGCGATCAGCATCTTGACGACTTCGAGATGACCTTCGTGAGCCGCCATATGCAGTGGCGCCGCACCATCCTTGCGCGCGGCATCGATATCCGCCTTGGCCGCGATCAATGCCTTGACGATTCCAAGCATGTTTTCCTGCGATGCAATAAAGAGGGGCGTGCCTTGGCCTCTGGCGTTCACATTGACATCCGCCCCGGCCTCGATGAGTTGTTTCACGATCTCCGTATGGCCCTGCTGGGAAGCGATATGGATGGGCGTGGAACCATCCAGGGGGCTTGCCGTGTTGACATCCGCTTTTTCCGCAATCAGCCTTTTGACGGTGTCCAGTCGTCCTTCGAATGCCGCAACATACAAGGGGGTCTTGCCGGTATTATCGACTTCATGCGCGTGCCCGCCATCCTCCATTAAAGCGGGTACTTTGATGACCTCCATCTCGCCCGGCGTCGTCTCCGATTCACTCGAAGGAACGCTTGCACAGCCACCGAAGACAAGCCAATACAGACCGATCAGCACCGCAATTTTTATTTTGAACATGGTTCGTTCCCTCCCCTAGACCCGCTTTTATAGGTCTTAGACGACCAACCCATCACTTCTTATATATTACCATTTATATATTACCATTTATGTTGCCGTCATCACGCGTTGCTCGGCATGGGCCGTACCGCTTACCGGCTTGGCGTCCCTCGGAACCCGCCTCCTTACCTTAGACCGCTTCTTTAAATATCGCCAATTTGTGACTCAGGAATAAGGAGTTGGGCACTAAGTTCGTATTGTTATCCGTCTCCAGGGTAATGTAGCGAAGATTGATGTTCGAGACGACACCCTTGGTCCCCGAGATTTCGATGACATCTCCGATTTCGATGGGTTTATACAATACGATCATCACACCGGCGACCAGGTTTGAGACGGCGTCTTTCAAAGCCAGCCCCAAAGCAAACCCGGTTAACCCCAATCCCGCGACCAAAGCCGAGACATCGAAGCCCAACTCGGACAGCGATAAGACCAGGCCAATCGCGATGAGGAGCCCTTTCTGCGAATTCGACAAGAGTCTGAAGACTTCGGACGTCGATGTGTCAAATCGCGCGCTGACCCGTTTTAAAATTTGATCCAGCGCAACGCTTGCGCCATAAAAAATCAAAAATATCGCAATCGCAGATAAAATTGGCTGTTTCATTTCCGCACATACTCCGGGAAGGATTAGCGGTTCGGACAAAGCACTAAATCTAAATTAGATAAATCATATCGTAATCGTCTGGAATGTACAATGCGGTTTCTTCCTGCTGGCTCACTTCGCTTGCTCACTCCCCGGATTTCCTCTATAGTAGCCCGGAGATATCTACATGGCTCTTTATATACGGTAAAGGCTCTTGGCGCTTTTTAAAAACCCCTTCAAAAAACATCGCCATTCCAACCCCGCGATCGCCGATCTTTATCGTATAACAGAGCACATCGATGGGGACTTGGAGACGGCCATCTCGGCACTTCCAAACCTGGCCGAGGCTGTTCGGCAGGGCGCCAGGACGCTTCTGCAAAGATCCTTGCTCGATCAGATAAAAGAGTACGATCTCCGCACCGGACGACATATTTTGGAAAACATCGATGCAACCATGGAGGAAGCGATGCTGAAAAAACTCACCGGCATGATGCTCCTCTTCTGCCATGAAGAATTGTCGAAACTCTTTCGAAGGGAAACGGTTCCTTCTATTTTAACCACTGCGCTACATTATGAAATATACAAGGCGCTTCCCAAGGAGGAGGGTTTCGTCGCGTACCTACAGTATCAAAACCCTCACTTTGAAGACCCCAAAATGGCCCCGGCTCACAAATTCGGGAACGATATTGCAAAAATCGTCTCGGTCTCCGACCAATTGTTCTACCTGATCATCGCCCAGCAGACGTCGGTGATCTCCGAAGTATCGGTCCGATTGATCCGATGGGTGCTCTTGGGCGAAGCGATCGACCCTCCCGCCGAATCGAGATGAAACGCTATCTTTTTCCGATCGTTTGGATGGGTGTGATCTTCACCCTCTCGACCGACATCGGGTCGATGGGCAATACAAGCCGCTTTTTGGTTCCCCTGATCCGCTTCATTTACCCAGCGATATCGCGAAACGAATTAGCGCTCGTTCTCATGCTCATTCGAAAATCGGCTCATCTTTTTGAGTACGGCGTTTTATCGATATTGTGGTTTTCCGTACTGGGACAGGGCGGAGGCCGTTGGATCCGAAGCCCCGCCTTGATGTCCTTCCTGCTTGCGGCCGCCTATGCCTTCGTTGACGAACTTCACCATGCTTTCGTAAGATCACGCACAGGCAGTTTCACCGACGTCGGCATTGATGCCATTGGCGCATTGTTGGGTTTGATCATCTGGAAGGGCCTACAGAAATTGAAGTCGTCCCCCCAAAAAATAAAGGCAAGATATTTCGGCTGGTGGTTTTCCTGGGGCGTGTTTTCTTCTATTATGGTTTTAATCGTTTTCAAGGGAGGAAGGCTTGCATTTTGGCAGATGCTGCTGGTGATTGCCGCCGTAGGCATCGTATCCGGTATCGGAGGCATCGTTTACTATGTTCGCCGGGGCTAGCCAATGGATCTCCTCTCTTTCCCGGCTTCTGGATATCATTTATCCGAGCCCATGCCCGTATTGCCAAAGACGCATACGGCCCGACAATAGCAAAAACAAAAGCAAAAATAAGACCGCTCTCGACACGGTGGTCCCTTTTTGTTCGGTCTGTTGGGGGAAAGTCCGCCGCTTGGAGGGCGCGCAATGCCCGCGTTGCGGAGCCCCGTTTCGCTCTCAAACCACACTGAGCCACAGCCCGGACCACTGCTGCGGCGACTGCCGGAAGGATCCCCCGTTTTTTAGCCGGGCGATAACGCCCTATCTTTACGAAGGCCCCCTGGCAAAAGCCATCCAACTGATGAAATACCAAAAACGCAGCCAATTCGCGGGTCCTCTGGCTGCCCTCCTATTCGATGCGCTCCAATCGACTGAGATCGATTTGGTCATGGCCATCCCTTTGCACCCGAAAAAGCTACGCGCCCGCGAATTCAACCAATCCCTGCTATTGGCCAAAGGGATTTCCCGGCGTCTCAAACGCCCCCTGGCCATCGACGGCATACGCCGTGTCCGGGACACCCTTCCACAAGTCGGTCTTTCGAAGACAAAGCGCATCAAGAATATTCATCGGGCATTTTGCGTCGTCGATCCGCATATCATCGCAGGGCGAAGCATCCTCTTAATCGACGATGTTTACACAACCGGTGCAACCCTTCGAGAAGGCGCAAGAATCCTCATGAAGTCGGGGGCGAACAATGTCATCGTTGCAGCACCCTCGCGCATGGTTTTATAAGGGCTTTCCCGATGACATTGACTGTACAGATTGGTTTGTGTTAAAAGACAACGACCATGAAGGGATGCCTTGGAGGTTACATCATCCCTACAGGTTTTTATTTTTTTGGAGGATTTATATTGGGAACCAAAACGAAGACCGCCCCCGGGGAAGCGGCAAAAGATCATACAATGAACAGCGAAACGGCCCTCTTAAAACCGTTTGAAACGATCTTTATCTTAAAACCTGCGCTTGGAGACGAAGATATAACCACCATTATTGATAAGATGAAAGGCATTATCGAGCAGGAAGGCGGAGAAATCGTCGCCGTCGAAAACTGGGGAAAGAGAAAACTGGCCTACGAAGTACAAAGCGAACGAAAAGGCATTTATGTCGTCATCCATTTTAAAGGACCGAGCCGGCTTGTCCGTGAGTTGGAGCGAAATTATAGAATTTCGGAGTCTATCATCAAATACATCACCCTGACGATCGGTGCGGACAAGTTGGGTCAGGCCCTTCCGGTCAAGGAAGAGAAAACCTTCGTTCCCCGCGGCAGGAATAATAGGAACTGGAGATGACCAGTTTTAACAAGGTCATCCTAATCGGCAACCTAACGAAAGATCCCGAAATTCGGTACACACCCAGCGGAACGGCAGTTTCCAGTTTCGGTTTGGCGGTCAACCATCGTTATAAACAAGGCGACGAAATGAAAGACGATGTATGTTTTATCGACGTGGTCGTCTTCGGAAAGCAGGCGGAGAACAGCGGGCAATACTTATCGAAGGGACAAGGGGTGATTGTAGAGGGTCGTCTTCAACAACGGCGGTGGGAAACGGAGGAAGGACAAAAGAGAAGCCGTCACGAGGTGGTTGCGCAAACCCTCCGCTACCTCCCAAAACGTTCGTCAGACTTTCAAGAAGGGTCGCGGGAAGGGATTTCGGTGGACGAAAGCGGACAGGACGTGCCTTTTTAATCGGTAGGATATAACGGAATCAGGGAGGAAAGTTGGAAAAAAAGTACTTTCACCGAAGACATGTTTGTCGGTTTTGTAACGAAAAAAAAACCGAGATCAGCTTTAAGGAAACGCAACTTCTCAAGGGCTTTTTGACGGATCGTGGGAAGATTATCCCCAGACGCATCTCCGGAAATTGCAGTTCGCATCAAAAACATTTGACCAGAGCCATCAAACGGGCCCGGAATATCGCCTTTCTCGCCTTCGTAGAAAAACGATAATCGACCGGCAGATCTTAAACGTGAGATATAGAGGATATGGCTGTTAAAAAGAGCACGCCAAAAAAGTCTGGAATCAACCGCCGGAAACATGCAAGAAAGCCCTTTCTTGTTCTAGAAATTAAAGGCAGCCATTCCAATAAAATTTTTCTGGCCTATGCCGAAAACGTGAGCCAGGGAGGTCTGTTTCTCTCCGGCAAGCCTCCATTGAAAATCGGTGACCGCTTTCCCATCGAATTTGTGCTGCCCGACAATAAAACGATGGTTCGCTGTACCAGCGAGGTTGTATGGAAGAAAAAATACGACCAGCCCGGCTTCAATGCGGCCGAGGGGATCGGCATTAAATTCGTCGACATGGACCCGGACCAAAAAAAGCTCATCGGCGATTGGGTCGATCAGGAAGAGGCAAAAAATCAGAACCCATAATGGCACACCCTTGGAATTTTATTAGTCCTTTTCTCACCCGCAGTTTGCTAAGCTTTGCATTCGTTACGACGTTTGTTTTTCACTTTTACAACATTTCGACCGCGCAAGACCTCTTCAAAGCCACTGTCATCAAGGCGATCGACGGCGATACCATCCGGCTTTCGGATGGCCGTACCGTCCGTTATCTGGGGATTAACGCCCCCGAGCTTCGAAAAAAGCTCGATAACCTTTGGATATACGATCCGGAACCTTATGCGGAAGCGGCTGCACAACTCAATCAACAACTGGTGGAGGGCAAAGAGGTCCTTATCGAATTCGATCCGGTTGTCGGGCAAACAGACGGGTTTGGACGTCTTCTCGCCTATGTTTACATCATCGACGACAAACGATTGGCCAACGAAGAAATTTTAAAAGCCGGTCTGGCCAAGACCGATACGCCTTCCTTGCTCATGAAGCACCGAATCCGCTTTTGGTCTATTGAAGAAAGGGCCTGGACGGAAAAACGCGGCCTTTGGGCGGATGCGGAAAATGCGCCGTAGATGGAAACACCGATTCCAAATTTTTATTTTATGGGGATTCAGTTCATACATCTTTTCGCCCTATCCGTCTGGGTCGGGGGCATTGTCTTCATTCAAACCGTTCTTGCGCCGATCCTATCCGAGTGGGACCGGTCTTCCCTATCTTCCGAATTTTTGTTGAACGAAGTATTCAGAAAATTTTACCAAACAACCCTCTTTTGCAGCGCTGCAATGGTCATCACGGGGATCATCAAGTTTTGGCACTGGGAAAATTTGACACCCTGGAACCTCATTCGGTATCTTGCCATTGGCATCATGGCATCCGTTGCGCTTTACACAGCTTTGAAGATATCTCCTCGTTTGGGACGGGGCAAAACTGTTGAAATATCGGAATCAACCGCTGCTTCCGCATCGCATCAGAGACGATTACGTCAGATTTCGAACCAGCTGTTATTGGTTAATCTGATCTGCGGACTCACGGCGCTGTTGATGGCTTAAACTGGCTAACGGACCCACCCGGATGATTCTTTCATTGATCAAACGCACGAATTTGAATTTAGCGAAACATGCAATGCAAACGATTGCCCTTTTCGCGGTTTTATGCCTATTGAACGCTTGTATCGCTCCGATCCAGAAGCGTGTGTACGGCATCGGGTATCAGGAAACGGGCTACACTTCTTGGTACGGGAAAGACTTCCACGGGAGACCGACGGCGAGCGGGGAAATTTATAATATGTTTGGGATTTCCGCGGCCCACAAAACCCTTCCGCTTGGCACCCTGCTTCGGGTGACTGTTCGAGAAACGGGACGGTCGATCAAGGTCAAGATCAACGATCGCGGCCCTTTTGTCGGACGGCGAATCTTAGACCTTTCTTACGGCGCCGCAAAGCAGTTAGGAATTGTTGAAGCCGGCCTTGCCGAGGTCGAACTGGAAATCATCGGCCGTGCGCCGATTATAAAACCGAAGGCACTTTCGAAGCAAAAAACCCTGAGAGACGAACACGATGCTTATGTCATCCAAATCGGATCATTCAGAATTAAAGAAAATGCCCTGCGAATGAAGGACATCGTTGCGCAGTTTCGTCAAAACACCTATGTAAAGATCCTCGAAACGGACCGTTCCCGGCTCTATAAGGTACAGGTCGGGCCTTATCCAAGCGAGGAAAATGCAGTCATGGAAGCGGAGCGCCTTCGGTCCGAGATGGCGGACAATGAAACCATCTTTCCCATCGTACTTGAAGCGGACTCCTAGGCCGCGTTACACTCGCCTTAATTTTTTCATAGGCTTACGGCGAAACAACATCATGGAGAGAATGTAGTAAGCACATGTCACCGTCTTTTGATCGTTTGTTAAGGGTCATGAGCCGTTTACGCGGAGAGGGGGGTTGCCCTTGGGACAGGGAACAGACCCACGTTTCTTTGAAGCCTTATTTAGTCGAAGAAACATATGAAGTGATCGAAGCGATCGAATCGGGATGTGCGGAACCCCTCTGCGAAGAATTAGGAGATCTTTTATTTCAGGTAGTCTTTCATGCCGAAATCGCAAAGGAAGCGGGCCGCTTCGATATGGATTCTATCCTAAAGGCCTGCATCGAAAAAATGACACATCGCCATCCCCATGTCTTTTCCGAAAAGGAAGCGAACACACATCCGGCGGACAGCGAAGCGGTCTTGGAACGCTGGGAGGAAATCAAGAAAAAAGAATCCCGAAACCGCCACCGGGAGTCGGCTTTGGACGGCGTCCCCAAAAGCCTTCCTTCCCTCCTCCGGGCGTATCAACTGCAGGCAAGGACGGCCCGTGTCGGTTTTGATTGGCAACATCCCGAGCCGGTGCTTGATAAAATTGATGAAGAGTTTGAAGAGCTTCGAGAGGCCATGGCGAACAAAGACCCCAATCAGATCGAAAACGAATTGGGGGACCTCCTTTTCTCGATCGTCAATCTGGCCAGGCACATGAAGATCAACCCCGAAGATGCAATGCGGGGCACGATCAACCGCTTTACGGAACGATTTTCAAAGTTAGAGAAGAAAGCGAAGGAAGACGAAACCGATATTTCATCCCTGTCTCTCGATGAAATGAACCTCCTTTGGGATTGGGCAAAGTCCGATGCAAATCTTTAATGCACGTGGGGCCACCTAAAAAAGGGCTTATATAGATGTCTCAACCGAAAATCGTCGTGGTTTTATTATTGATGATCGCCGGATTCGGTCTTGCGATTCACTTCTTCACCAGTGCAATCGCTCCCCCCGAGGCCGACCCCTCGTTTAACACCTTCAGCATATCCCGTCCCCGGGCCCCCTCGGAAGCCAGAAAGATCGCCAATCCGGTTCAGGCCTCCGATACCGTCATCGAAAAGGGAGATGCCATCTACCATGGGAAGGGAAACTGCAATATTTGCCATGGAGAAAAGGGGAAAGGGGACGGGCAGGCCGGAGAGATGTTATCCCCTCCACCGGCCAACCTCAGCAATCCGAGCCTTCAAATGCTCCGGACCGATGGCGAAATGTTCTGGTCGATCAAACACGGCGTTCAAGGGACGGGTATGTTCTCGTACATCCCCCGAATGATCACCGAAGAAGAAGCCTGGATGGTCATCCACTACATCAGAACATTAGAAAAGGAAGTCGAGACCGAGTCTTAATCCCTCCTTAAAAAATGCAAACCGCCATGATGAAGCCAGGTGGCTTGATGGCGATCCTTCTCTTTGTTTCATTCCCGACAAATAAAACAATCTTCGGAACATCTCGTCACGAAACCATATCGCCCGGAAAGCGATAGGATCCAATTGGCATTGCGACAAATATCATAGCCATAAAAATGTGTATATATGAAACAAAATGCCATTATTTAATGCATATTATAAATAGAATATGTAGATTTCCGTTCGTAATATATTATTTTCTAGCTTCCTTGCTTAATTGACAGCGGCAGGAAAAATGATAGGCTTAAAAAGCGGTATTGCGTTGGTAAAACCGTCATATCTCGATGACGATGTTGTCATTGAGATATGTCAAAGAACGTTTATAAAACGGATCTTTAACTATTTTGGCTTCGACGCGAAGCTTAATAAAAAGACATGCCTTTGCATAGGGAAATACGGCTTGACAAACCACTGCAAGGGTTTCAGGACGTGATCCCAAACGGTCTATTTTATGAAAAACAACGCCATTAAAAAAATTTTTGGAATCTTGACCTGTATCCTTGCTTTTCTATGCGTTTCCGAACCCCACCGGATTTCGGCACAAGAATGGGAGCAAGATTTAGCGGAAATGAGCATAGAAGACTTGATGAACCTCGACGTTTTTTCCGTGAATGTGCTTGGAACGCATACCCACTTGGAAGACGAGTGGATGCTGGGCGTGCAGTATATGACGATGTCTATGGACGGACACTTGTCGGGAACCCGTAAATTAAATGATAACGATGTCTTGCCGGACTTCATGGTCACCCCGACCGAAATGACCACGCATATGTCGATGATCGAGCTGATGCACGGTGTCAGCGACGACTTGACCCTGATGGTCATGGTCCCATATCTCTCGAAATCGATGGACCATCTCACTCGAACGGGCATGCGTTTTAAGACCGAATCGCAGGGAATCGGCGACCTAAAATTGAGCGGGCATTATACCCTCTTCGGAAACATCCAAAGAGATGCCTTTCATGCCCTTCCCTGGGGCCCTCACCGATTTATTCTTAATTTTTCGATCAGTATCCCGACCGGTTCTACCGATGAAGAGGATCTCACACCAAACGGGAGACAAAAGCTACCCTATCCAATGCAGTTGGGATCCGGCACCTATGACCCCTCCCTCGGAATCACATATTTGGGCCAGTCGGAGCTTTGGGCTTGGGCTGCCGAAGCGGCCGCAACCTTGAGAATCGGGAGGAATAACAACGACTATCGGCTGGGGAATGCCGTTCATTTATCCGGCTGGGTATCCCGTAAGTTGTCGGAATCGACCAGCCTTTTCTTGGAATTAGAAGGACATGCCAAGGGAAATATCAAGGGAGCCGATCCGGATTTAAATCCTGCAATGGTTCCGACGGCCGATCCCAAACGGCGTGGAGGAGAGCGCCTCGATCTGTCCACAGGGATCAATCTATATCTGCCTTCAGACGAGGTGAACAAGGGACATCGCATCACCATCGAAGCCGCCATCCCCATCTACGAATCCCTCGATGGCCCGCAACTCCGCATGGCTTGGATGTTTAGACTGGGATGGACTTGGACCTATTGAAGATGCTGAAACGAACCATGAAGTGACTGGTGAGGAAACCCATTGCTTAATAAACGAACACAGACACACATTCGAACTACACACGACTCGGTTTCACGCGCAATAATCTCCTTTTTTTCATGGGACGGTTTTTTATGCCCAAAGGGCATTGCCCGGATTTTACTTGCCGTTTGTATTGGATGGTTAAGCACCACGACCGCCACGGCGCGCGCCCAAGACATGAAACGAGAATATCAGATCAAGGCCGCCTTTCTATTTAATTTCGTGAAATTCATCGAATGGCCCGCCAATGCCTTTCCGAATCAGGACAGCCATATCATCCTCTGCGTGATCGGAACCGATCCATTCGGAGATATTCTTGACGTAACCGTCAATGGAAAAACCGCCCAGGGAAGATCCATGGAGATAAGAAGGTTGAACACCACAGAAAATATCGGACGGTGCCATATTCTCTTTGTCAGTACTTCGGAACAAAGCCGATTGGCGCAGGTCATGTCCGCGACACAGGGTTCGAGTGTGTTGACGGTTGGCGAGATGGCCCGGTTTTCAGACACGGGAGGCATCATCAATTTTATCCTAAAACGGGCCCGGATTCGATTCGAGATCAATGTTCACTCGGCCAGACGCTCCGGTTTGAAGATCAGTTCGAAACTCTTGCAGCTCGCGACCATTGTCAAACTCAACCCCGACCATGGCAGTGATTAGGATGTTTCGGATTAAAGACATCCCCATCAAACGAAAACTGCTACTTGTCAGCATGTTGACCAGCACCTTGGCGCTTCTCCTGGCCAGCATCTCATTTTTCGCCTACGAATTGGTGACCTATCGGCAAGGGATGGTTCAAGAGTTATCAACACTGGCAGAGATCATCGGCAACAACAGCACGGCGGCCTTGAGCTTCAACGATCAAGACGCCGCGCAAAAAACCCTCGAAACGCTGGATGCCGAGCCCTTTATCATGTCTTCCTGTATCTATTCATCGGAAGGGCGCATCTTCGTGCAATACCGGCAAGACGCCGACCATGAAGGATGTCCAGCACAACCCCAAGCAGAGGGGCATGCATTCAATGAAAACAGCCTCGCGTTGTCTCAAGCGATCTTTTTAGACGATCAACGGATCGGAAGCATTTATCTCCAATCCAACCTGCAGCAAATGCACGACCGCATGATGCGGTATATCGGCATTGGAATCATCTCCTTTTTATTCTGTTCTCTTGCTGCCTTGCTGCTGGCCTCGAAGCTTCAAGGCGTGATTTCGGGACCGATTTTACACCTGACGGAAATTGCAAGCCTCGTTTCGACAAAAAAAAATTATACGATACGCGCCGACCAACAAAACCATGACGAACTCGGACTCCTCGTGACTCGGTTCAACGAAATGCTGTCCCAAATTCAAGAACGAGACGCCGCTTTAGAATCGGCACGCAGTCAACTTGAAGACCGGGTAAAAGCGCGTACAAAAGCGCTGCAACAGGAAATTTTGGAAAAACGGCAGACCGAAACCGCGCTCAGGGAAAGCGAAGAACGTTACGCCATCGCGATCCGGGGCGCCAACGACGGATTATGGGATTGGAACTTAAAAGACAACACGATCTATTTTTCTCCTCGATGGAAAGAAATGCTCGGCTTTGAGGATTCAAACATCGGAAACGATCCGGAGGATTGGTTCGAACGAATACATCCTCTCGAACGTGACCGCGTTCTTGCGGCCATAGACGGGCATCGGGCCGGATCGATTCCACATTTCGAACAAGAACATCGCATGCTGCATAAAGACGGCAGTTACCGATGGATGCTCAGTCGCGGCTTGGCCGTTCGAGACGCCGCCGGATATGCTTATCGCATGGCCGGATCTCAAACCGATATTACGGCAAGAAGGCTGGCCGAAGAACAATTGCAATACGACGCCTTTCACAACAAACTCACCGGTCTTCCGAATCGCGCTTTGTTCATGGATCGCTTGGGTCGTGCCGTCAACCGCGCCAAACGCCGCAACGATTATTTTTTTGCCATGCTTTTTTTAGACCTCGATCGCTTTAAGATCGTCAACGACAGTCTCGGTCACGCAATCGGAGACGAGCTGCTTATCGCCATCTCCAGACGATTAAAAATAGCGCTTCGCGGACAAGATACGGTCGCTCACCTCGGGGGAGACGAATTTACAATCCTTTTGGACGATTTAGACGATGTCAACGATGCCATCCGACTGACGCAGCGCCTTCAAGACGATCTGAAGTCACCCTTTAAACTGAGAGATCATGAAGTGTTTATCTCCGCCAGCATCGGCATTGTCCTCAGCACGCACAGATATAATAAGCCCGAAGACCTTCTGCGGGATGCCGATACGGCCATGTATCGCGCCAAGGCCCTCGGACCCGGACACCATCAGGTATTCGACAGCGTCATGCACAAACAAGCATTGAAAGTATTGAAACTCGAAGCGGATTTGAGAGGGTCTATCGAACGGGAGGAGCTATACGTACTCTATCAACCCATCGTGTCCTTGGCGACCGGAACCGTCACCGGGTTCGAAGCGCTCGTGCGTTGGAAACATCCGGAGCAGGGAAAAATCAGTCCGGAAGATTTTATCCCCATCGCGGAAGAAACGGGAATGATTACCGCCATTGGAGAGTGGGTCTTTACACAGGCCTGCCGACAGATTAAAATCTGGCAGGGTCAATTTCATACCGCTTCGCCCTTGACGATTACCGTCAATTTATCCGCTAAACAATTTCTTCGAACGGAAATGATATCCAAGATCGAACAGATCATGAAGGCATCGGGACCCCAGGAAAATACGATCGGATTCGAAATCACGGAAACCGTGATCATGGACAATCCCGAAAGCGCGGCCGCCATCCTTCAGGAACTGAAACACTTAGGAATACGCTTATATATGGATGATTTCGGAACCGGCTATTCTTCCTTAAGCCATTTGCATCGCTTTCCGATCGATGTCTTGAAAATCGATCGGTCCTTCGTCAGCCGACTCGGAAGAATAAAAAAACAAAGGGATATCATCAATGCCATCGTTACATTGGCGCATAATCAAGGGATGTCGGTTGTCGCGGAAGGGGTTGAAACAAAAGAACAGTATGAAATTCTCGAAGGCCTCGGTTGCGAGCTGGGACAAGGATATTTCTTTTCGCCTCCCATCGCCACGGAGGATATCGAAGATTTGATGCGGAAACCGCCCGAGTGGCGCATCGCGACATCTAAAAATCCGATCGCCAACTTGGGCGCACAGAAACTTTAAAACCAAACGAACATTGAAATGCTAGGGCGCCTTCTCGAGCATCCTTGAGTTCATCGGCGTAAACAGGCCCGCGTGCTTTTGTAGTGAAAGAATGGCGACTTCCCGATCGTAGACCGTATTCGAAAAACGTCGCTCCGCATCCTGCAAGGTGGCGTTTGCATCGAGCACATCGATATGCGTCCCCAAGCCGACATCGAATTGTCTCGATGCCAACGAAAACGCTTCCCGCGCAAAACGCACCCTGTCTTTAAGATGCTCCAGTTCCGCCGTCAAGCTCGAAAGATCCAGAAACGAAGCGCTGACCGCCAGATCAATCTTATCCATGATCTTCTGCCTTTCCAACGCGGCTTGCCGGAATCGTGACCGCGCCTGGGCCAGTTGCGCTTTGCGAAGCATGCCTTCGAATATCGGAACACGCAACTTTAAGATGCCTAAAGTATCGTTTTCCACTAAAAAATCTCCCTTGGGATCCTGGTCCACCCAGCGATATTCCAGTTCAAGCGATAGCGATGGGAGAAAGCTCCCCCGAGCAAAGGCAACTCCTGCTTTCGCCTGATCGATCCGAACATCCTCCTGCTTCAATTCGAGGCGGTTCTCATGCGAACGTTCCATCCAATACGCCCTTGGGCGATCCGGAAACGATACCGATGGCGGCTCTGCCGTTTCGAAAGATCCCTCAATATTTGCCAAAAGCGCCAATTCGTCTTTCCGCGCCGCCTCATCATTGCGTGCACGAATCAATTTCGCACGGGCGTTCGACAACTCCGCCTCCGCTCGAAGAAGGGCCGTTTTGGTGACCTCCCCGACCTGGAACCGTTTTTCGGCGCTTCGCCGATGGGCCTTTAAACGTTCGACCTCCTTTGCTTCAATGCGAACATTGTTCTTGGCTTTCAAAGCCATATAATAGGCCCGCGCGACTTCAAAAAGGAGGTCCTCCTTGATGAGGACCAGGTTCAGCGCCTCCCCTTTGATTCCCAGCTTGGTGCTCCGATACGTCGCCATCGCCCGGCCACCCGAATAAATCGGCTGTGAAAGGGTCACGGACAACTGAGATTCCGATTCGGACCGGAGGATAAAACGATCGCTTTTTTTCTCCTCGGGCCGACGCAAGTATTCCAAATTGCCTTCCACCTTCGGGTAGAGCGCACTTCTTGCGCTTCGGACTTCTTCCCCGGCCTGAACCAAGGCTTCTCGGACAATCTTAATGGCCGGGTGCCTTAAAATAGCCGAACGATAGGCATCGTCTAAGGTCATAATCGGATCCGCCTTTGCCGGGGAAGGCATGGCCACAAGGTAAGCCAGCACAAAACACACCATCCCACATGGGCCGCATGGTTTTACACTTCTCCTAATATCGCTCACACAACGGTCTGCTCGTCGCAATGCCGCCCTTATGAAGTGACGTTTCAGCATAGGATCCGTCTCTGAATAGATGGGTTGTTCACTTTTTATCCAGTGCGGTGCTCCTGACGGGAAATTATAAGGTCCGCTTAAAGGTCGCCGTCGATAAAAAAAACATCGCCCCCGTAAAACCCAATAAAAAAATCAAATCGCCTTGCACGGCCTGCCATTCGACGCCCTTAAATAGGATCGATTTCAAGGCATGCACGGCATAACTTTCAGGGTTGATCTTAGAAAAGGCGCGAAGCCAAGGGGGGAAACTCTCAACGGGATAGACCGCTCCGCTGGGAAAAAAGAAAATGATATTTAAAAATCCTCCGAATAGCCCGACGATTCTCGGATGGTCCACACGCGCGAGAAAGACACACATCATGCTCAAAAGCCCCATGGACGAGAGGGCGATGACCATCACCACCGCTAAGAAGGATCCCAGACCGGTCGCCACCTCCAAGGCGGTGAGCCAGATACCGGCGCCAAGCACAATCAGGGCAATCACAGTGGTGACAAAAACGCCGCTGATGATGATACCAAAAACGAGTTCACGCTTGGTTAATGGGGTGGAAAGATAGGACTCGTGAACGCCCAAGAAACGGTCCATGACCAGGTTGAAGCCGCCGGTCGTCATCGTTCCCATGAAAACCGCCATGATGACGGCTCCCGGCACGATCGATGCGTCGTAATCGACCCGTTTATACAGTTCGATCGATCTCAGTTGGGGAATACGGCGATCGGGCCGGACAGGGACGGCATCGACTTTTAAGTAAGCGAAGGCTGCGTTGATCGATTGCGTTAAGGCCGCAGCCGAAACAGAATCGGTGTTGTCGATGACCAGTCCGATTTGAGGCGTGGTGCCTCGAATGACATCTTTGGAGAAATGCGGCGGAATCACCAAGGCGCCTTTTATTTTTCCGGATCGCACCGCGGACTCCGCCACACCGGTATCCAGCATGACGACCAAATCCACTGTATGGGGACCCGCTTCAACGGCTTGCATGCGTTTCAGTAAGCGTTTTGCGTATGGCCCATGATCCTGGTCCACTACGGCGATGGGCAAGTCCTTCAAGGTGCCCTGAAACGAATTTCCGATCACTAACAAATACACGATCGGAAGGAAAACACTCGAAAAAATCGTGAGCGGATTCCTCATGAATTTCCGGATATCCCGCTCGACAAAGGCCCAAACCCGCGTCACGATCCTTAGCCTCCCATCCGTCTTGGCACACCCGCGCCGATGAAGAAATTCACTTTTTGGCCTTCTTCGGATCGAATCGAACGGCCGGTATAGTGGATGAATACGTCTTCGAGGGATGGCCGCATCAAACCGATGGATTGCACCAATATCCCCTGCGCATGCAATCTTTTCATCACCAGTGGAATGGCCTCCGAACCATTGGAAACAGAGACCTGAAGCGGATGGCTGTCGAGCGTCCCGAGTGCGTCGGACGGCACGACTTTTTCGACAAAAGGAAGCGACGACAGATCGGATGCGATCGTCTCATATGACTCCCCCTCCGGCAAGACCTGATCACCCGGAATGGCAATTTCGAGGACATTGTTTCCCGGGATGCTGTTTTTCAACCCTTCCGGCGAATCCATTACCATGATCTTTCCCATATCGATAATCGCGATACGGTCGCAAAGAAAATCGGCTTCATCCATGTAATGTGTCGTTAAAAATATCGTCAACCGTTCGTCTTGGCGAAATTGTTTCAACAAATCCCATACGACCCTGCGGGATTGGGGATCGAGACCGATGGTCGGTTCATCTAAAAACAAGATTTTAGGACGATGGATCAATCCGCGCGCAATTTCAAGGCGCCGTCGCATACCGCCGGAATACGAGGCAACGAGATCCCGGGCGCGCGACCTCAGTCCGACTCGGTCTAAAAGGTCGGCGATACGATTTTTCCGTTCCTTCAAGGGCACCCCGTAATACCTGGCATAGATATCAAGGTTTTCCCAGCCGGTTAAATCAAGATCCGTGGTCATGGCCTGTGAGACGACCCCGATGTGGCTTCGAACCCGATCGGGGCGCTTCGTTACATCGCATCCCGCAACCTCCGCATATCCTGCCGTCGCATTGATCAAACCGGTCAGAATACGAATTAAAGTGGTCTTCCCCGCCCCGTTGGGGCCGAGCGATCCGAAACAAGTGCCGGCAGAGACCTTAAAATCGATCCGGTCGATGGCCGTCAGCGCGCCATAACGCTTCACGAGATTTCGAACGATAACGGCGGACATATAACCCCCTAGCGTGCGGCCCTGCGGTCGATGACGTTTTCCTTCACTTCTTCATCATGAATGCGGACCTGAACGGTCATGCCCGGCTTCAGCAGGCCGTCCGGTTCGGAGATGCCGATTTTTACGCGAAAGGTTTTAATATCCTGTTTGCCTCTTCGGGTATCGCGCTGCGTGGCAAAGCCGCCGGCGGTGCCGATTTCGATCACCCTTCCGGCAAATGCGCTTTCGTGCATCCCCTCGATCCGTATATCCACAGGGCTATCGAGCCGGATTTTTCCCACCACCCCTTCTTCCATATCGACACGCGCCCAAAGAGCGTTCGGATCGATCAGCGAGACAATGGTCGCACCCGGAGAGACCATCTCGCCGCGTTCGTAAGCTTTGACCGTAACGCGTCCGGAAATGGGCGAATAAATTTCCCTTTCCTTCAATCTCACCTGGAATAAGTGCAGGTGTGCGCGGCGTTGATGCAGCTCGGCCTCGGCGGAATCGATTCGGGCCTGTGCGACCTTCACTTCGGCTTCCGCCAGACGATATTCCGTTTGGCTCTTTTCCAGTTTCGCCGTTGAGACGAGTCCTTCATCGTGCAGTTTCGAAATCCGATCCAGATCCCGTTTTGTGTCTGCAAGCGCGGCTTCTGCTTTTTCAAACTCTGCCTTCGCCGTTAAAATATCGGTTTCCCCCAAACGAAGGTCCGCCTCCGCCTGCATGGTTTCCGCCTCCAATTCTTCCGTATCCAATCGCACCACCGCGGCTCCCAAGGGAACCAGATCGCCCTCATTAAAAGGAATGGAAGCGATGCGGGCCGCTATTTTTGAGCTGAGGTGAACCTCCGTCGCCTCGATAACACCCACGCGCTCGATATAACCGAGATCCACCGGTTTTTCGATAAATGGAAAACCGGCGAAGGCAACGACAAAACCCACTGAAATAAAAAGCACGAAGAACAGACGACTTGTCATGACATCATCCGGAATGTATAATCTGCTTCAACCCCAAAAAAAGGCCATTATACACAAAATCAAGCCGGATTGCCTGTAAGAAATATTCCGTATAGATTCAACAAGGAGGCTGCCGATAAAACTTCGACCGCGCATTGGGGTCTTTTGGCATATCGGCTCGGCTCGGCCGATGGATTGAAATGATTGATGAGCAGCGATTCGAAATAACTTTAGAAATGACAAAACCTAAAGAAAGGGGCGCACAATACCCTCCTTTTATATCAGGGGCTCAGATTCGATTGTTTGAACAAGCGAATTTATCGGCGCGACGCGCCAATTTAAAGACTCCGCCAAACCGCCCATCCCAACCTCAAGGAATGAAGGACGAAGTACTCTGGTTGGTTTGCGACTGCCCGGACGGATATTGCACGGAAGGAAACAACATGGAATCGTTTAACACAAAGGCGCCTGCAATCGATTGCTTCCATTTCACCAAACCCGAACCGGATTGATCCGGTTCTTCAATGCTCAACGACCAGGCCACCAAAGGGCTACCCACATTGTTCTCGCTGTTCGTAGAAGACATCGAAAAACCATTTGCGATTGAGAAAAACTGATCCCCGGATCCAGGGCTGCCAAATGTGCCAATGCCGGTGCTTTTAACCGCGGTCACCTGTGTGATCGTTTGCGAGGAAATCACGTCCGCCGTCGAATCCGATGTTTGGTCCCAACTGAAATTATTGAGTAGATTGAAACCCGTATGCGCCGATTCTATTTGCGCCAGCAGGCTATCGGGACAGTCCGTCGCCGTATTTGCGCAAAAATCGGCATTGAAGGAGTCATTAAAGTTGACGGGCGCGGTGGTCGTCAATGTGTTCTTCCCGCCCAAATTTTCCTGCGCCTGGTTCTTCGGGTTAAAAAGGATGTCTCCACAGTTCAGCTCGTTTTGTCCTACCTCGATGGAGCCGCCGCCGCCCGTCGGGCCGCAACTGGCCGGGTTCGACGGCTGCTCGATAATGCCGAACATGTTATCGGTCACCGCCCCCGGACCGAGTCTCGAGAAAAGGCTTAGATTCGACGGCGACAAGAGCGCCGCAGGATTGACCGAGCCGCCACACAGTCCATTGGCGTCCCGCGTTCCGCCGAGACAGGGGTTATATCCCGGGCTGCCGTCGGTTCCATTGGACCGTAAATCGGTCGACTGTGTATTGATATTCGGGTCGATTGCCCACGTCAAGGTTGTCGAATAAAAAATACCGATCATAACGATTACGAATAATATGGATGATTTCACTGCTTTCCCCCACCATAAAACTTAAATAATAAAGACCATTATTAAATAATGAAAACCGCAAAAAATCGGGATGCGTACAGATTCCAATAAGTCATCGAAGATCCTTCGTTCTTCGATGGTAAAATTAATTGCCTATCTTATAAATAAATTACTTGTATACGAAGTTGATGGGCACATCATACCCCGACGATTTCAACATTTCAAGCATTTTTTCAATGTCCGCCGTTGGATTCTGAATTAGGGCATCGAGGCTTTGAATAGAGGCTTTGAGACGATAAGCCATATGGGTTGCGAGGCATCCCCCCCACCGCAATGACCTACTTCGCTTCAGTTTGCGCTATATGTTCAGGAAATTCGGCGTATTGAAGCTCTCCGCCGCAAGCGGCGAAGAATCTTCGACCCGAAAGGAGAGAACATCTATTTGTATTGTTTGCTCTGCGAACGATGTGTGCAGTGGTTTCGCTATCAATTGCAATTTGCACATTCGTGCGTCTTACCCGCGCCCAAGGGACGAGGCATGCGATGCGCGTGCGTGTTCAAATCGGCGCCGGAAGATTTGAGTACTTGTGCGCTCCCAGCAGGCCACCCTGGAAAGGTTTTGGTTCTACAGAGAGTTAGTCGATTTCAAGAGCATTGTCCGCCCCTACCCGGCCCTCGCGTTTTTTAGGCTTCTGTTTTTTGAGCATGACCTTTTTGAGCGGACTGAGATTGATTTCGTCGATCACCGTCCCGGGCCGCATGTGGAGCACGCTCAAGATTGTCTCCGCCACATCCGCCGCCTCGATATAGTTGTCTTCGTCCGGACCGGGTGCAAAATGGAGCGTATCGAAAAAGTGTGTTTTCACCATACCTGGATTAATCAAGGTAATCCGAACGCCGGATTTTGCGCACTCCTTTCTTAAGGATTGGGCAAAACCGCGTATGGCGAACTTCGTTGCGGCATACACCGCGCCGTGTTTTCCCCCGACCAAGGCCGCTTCCGAACCGATAAAAACGATATCCGATCTTTTCGAACGTTTTAATCGCGGCAAAAAGGCCTTTACTAGAAAACATTGGCTGACGAAATTCACATCGACCGCGGCTCGAATTTCTTCGAAGGAAAAACCTTCAAGGCCGCCAAAGCGGCCTTGTCCGGCACAAGCGATGATTCCTGAAACGTCGGGATGATCCTGATCGATCCTTGATAATGCCTGAGGGAGTTTCGAGAGGTCCGAGAGATCCAGGCTGATCGGTT
>JBHHXH010000051.1:0-21502 GCA_046756925.1 Nitrospiria bacterium | reverse complement strand
AAGCTCCATCATCATTAGGGTCGATTGTTCGTTTCCGGATAGTGAATCTTACTCTTTTTCATGCTTTTGACAATCATTTAATGATTTTTTTTAAAAGAGGGTAGAGCCGGGGGGAGCGTTTCGGGTATGATACATCCGTTCTTTTAAACGACGCCAGGAGCAATAATAGAGGCCTCATGCAAATCCTAGCTGAGATTTCGCCCGGTGAACTCTTTGATAAGATTACGATCTTAGAAATCAAAGCAAAAAAAATATCCGAGGGTCGCAAGCGGACCAATGTGGAGAAGGAGCTTCGGATTCTTACGGAGATTCGTCACCGGAATATCGACATCTCCATCGAACTCGCACCACTAATCGAGGAATTGAAAACCGTCAATGAAAAACTATGGACTATTGAAGACGATATCCGAGATTGCGAAAGAAGAAAAGACTTTGATCAAGCATTTGTCGAACTCGCAAGGAGTGTTTACCTGAGTAATGACCGGCGGGCCGGAATCAAGAAAAAAATCAATGAATTATTAAATTCTAATCTTTTTGAAGAAAAATCATATCAAGCATATTCGTCATGAAGATTTTGATCGTGCGTGTGGGAAGAACGGGGGATATGGTCATGATGACCCCAGCGCTTTCAGCATTGCTTGAAAAATATCCGGATGCTGAATTTACTTTTCTGACAAGCCCCGATGGGAAAAGAACCTTGGAGGGATTCAGCAATCAGATCAAAACGTTTCATATCTTGAATCGGAATAGACTCCTTTCCTTTTTCGGACGGCGCGCAGTCAGGGAAATGATACAAGGAGGGAAATTCGATCATATCTACTGCTTCGAAAATAAACAGCGCTATTACCAGCTCTTCAGGGGATCTCATGCTCAAATTCACGGACTTAGCACCCTGAAAGGGAATAAGCACTATTCTCAGTTACTCCTGGATGTGGTTTCAAACGGGATCGGATATGATATCGGGGCCTATCCCCTATCCTTGCCGGTGAGCAAACACGCTGAAGCGACCAATGTGTCGTATCTTCAAGGCCTCGGAATCACCGATCGATCATTTCTACTGGCCATTCATCCATCCTATAACGGGGCCGGGAAACGCTTCGGCTCGATGACCCATAAAAAAAATAAAAGATGGCCGCCGGAATTTTATGGCGAACTATCTTGCCGCTTGAGCGCATATGGTAAAAAACACGCCGTCGACCTGAAGATTTTGATGAATCTCATGCCGGAAGAATGCCGCATCGGTGAAAAAATTGTCGAGTCGAGTCGAGGGTGTGCTGAAATCGTGTCCCTACGACCCGATTTTCAGCAATATAAAGCTTTCCTAAAACGGGCCGATCTGCTGGTCACGCCCGATACAGGGCCCATGCATATCGCCTCTGCGCTTCGGACACCGGTTGTCGCCCTTTTTGCGGGGAAAGATCCGGGAGACTGCGGTCCTTTTGCCCCCAACGAACAAGTAAGCATCCTACGAGCGGAAGAAACGGACCGACCGGAAATCGGCATCGCGGCAATTCGTGTTGAGGATGTTTTTACGGCTTGCGTTAAATGGATTGAATGCAAACCGATTTCCCAAGCAAGGCCGGGCGCTTCCTTTTTAATCAAGCAAGAATCGAATTATATATAGGATCGCTCCCCCTATGGCCCGAGGCATGATATTTCATGCAGATCGAGGCCATCAACCCGATTGCATTCCGAGTCTTTGTCGTGGCCAAAATCAGTGCGAGCATCATTTCGTTCAATGAAGAAAGGAAAATAGCCGATTGCCTTGAGAGCCTTGAGGGGGTCGTTGACGAAATCATTGTCGTCGATTCCGAGAGTACGGACAAAACGATTGAAATTGCAGCGACCTATACTCAAAACATATACCATCAAAAATTTCTAGGTCACATCCAACAAAAAAACCTGGCCGTCAGCAAAGCGAAACATGACTGGATCTTAAGCCTGGATTGCGACGAGCGATTATCCGAGACCTTAAAGGAATCGATCATGTCGATCAAGGATCGGCTTGATCAGTTTGATGCCTATCGCATGTCGCGCAAGACCTTTTACGTGTATCGATGGCTGGATCACTGCTGGTATCCGGATGTCAAGGTTCGCCTCTTTAACAAACACCAAGCGGAATGGGGAGGGACCAACCCCCATGACAGAGTCATGGTCAATTCAACCAGGGTGAAGCGACTGAATGGCGATATCCTGCACTATTCCTTTGATTCCATTTCAGACCATATTCAAACGATCGATAAATTTACTGAGGTCGGCGCAAACGAGATCCTGAAAAACGGAAAAAAAGTGACTGTTTTATCACCCCTTGGCCATGCGTTTTGGATCTTTTTCCGGATGTACATTCTCCGTCGGGGATTTTTAGACGGTTTCGCCGGCCTTGCAGCCTCGGTCTTGTCCTTTATGCACGTCTTTGTCAAATACGGCAAGGTGGTTGTTCGGCGATGCGAGCAAAAACCTTAGCGTAAAGCCGGGCGCTTACGATCGCCAATACAGCTTTTTAGGTACCTCAGCATGGATCGCTTACACGCTGTATCGTCGCCATCGTTGTTGTTGCAGCCGCAAAAACCTTTTCCGCGGAGGGTGGGGTGCCGTCTAGGTTGAAAACAATCTCATGATTGCCGTATCTTGGCCAGTAACGGTATGGTTGCGTACTCCCTTTTTCTTTCCCAAAAAAGATGCCCACGGTCGGCGTGTGTACTGCGATAGAAACATGACGTATACCCGTGTCATTCGAGATCACCATCGTGGCACCTTGAATAAATGCAATTGTTTTCTCCAGTTTATCGATTTCAACACTCTTTATATTCAATCGATCTTCGAAGGCTTCGAAGATTTCCGTAAACGCCTCCTTATCGCCAATGCCCTTGAGGATGATATGTTCATACTCCGGATATGCTCCGGACATTTCAAACAGGAGCGCCTTAAAGTTCTCTGGCGGCCAGCGCTTTAATGGTGTCGATGCTCCCGCGAAATACACAAGGTATGGCGAATCTTGTAAGCATGGCGTGCCGGTCATGCCAAAATCCGGTGGAAATGATGTGCTAATGCCTAAAAGATTCAAGGCATGGAGTAATAGATCGGCTTCAAAGATCAAATCGGAGCGAAAGATTGCCGCATCGTAAAGTAAATATCGATAAACGGATCTGTAAGGAAAGCCGATTTTGAGTTGGGCTTTGTTTAACAAGCATAGGAGCAAGGACCGTGAGGTATCGGCAAGATCGAAGATGATATCGTGATTTCCCAATTCCCGCAGGTTTCTTATTTTTTCTTTCAAGGAGTGCTGATGCTTGTCGGCCCGATGGACGACATGGATTTTATCAACGAGGTCGCCTGGAATGCCACGCATATAATGGTCGAGCACACTGATGGTGACCATGGCATTCGGGAAAGCCTTCTTTAACTCAACAAAGAAGGGCCGCGTCAAAATCATATCCCCCAAAGCGCTATGCCGGATAACGGCAACTGAACGGACGTTCTTTGGTTCCAGGCGATCAATGTTTTTGTACCCTCTTTTAGAGGCCCAGGCACCTTTTTTAAACCAGAATCGCATTTAAAACCGTCTCTTTTTCTCCATGAAGGACATCTTCATGCCCCAATGGAGGTGTTCTATCTTCAGCATCCACCCCGACTTACACAATAGATGTTTTTGACTTGCTTACTTTTAAAGGCGTTCCAGCCTCTTTCTCTTTTATAAACTCAATGAAAAGATGCTTTCCGCACAGAATCGTCGGATGAAGGTTTAGGTATATCATTTCATTGAGAACAGATTTGATTTCAGACTTTTCGAGTTTTGTTGATTCGAGCATCGATCGATATGTCAGATAATAAGAGAGCACATTGACCAAGAGGATGAGAGGGTACAAAGCAATCCCAAATAATAAGGAAGAGGTGCTTGCCTTCACGGGATGAACCTTGGCGAGTCGAAAGCCCGCAATCTTGGCCAGGACGCGTAAGCGTTGTATTCCGATCAAAAAGATGTGGCCATAATATTGTTCACCGTTTCCAGTAAACCATAAGGCGCTTAGTTCATTTTCTGGAAGTCTCTTAAATAACTCACTCTCAACAAATAGATGACTGAGTTTTGCCCGCAAATGAGAGATATTCGGCGTCGTGACCCATAACCGGCCTCCCGGCCTCAATATCCGATTGAATTCCTTGAGGGCGAACAATTGATTTTCTAAATGCTCAATCCCTTCTTGACATAAGATATAATCGGCGCTGTGGCTTTGGATGGGAAGGATTTTTGATAGATCGGCATATTGGCATCTCAAGTCCTTCTGCTGAAAAAATTCTGGAAACAAATCATAAGCAGCGACCTCCGCTCCCCTATCAAGCATGACTTTGCTGATATAACCTGAACCCGCAGGGATGTCTATGACCCTTTGCCCCTCCAAAGGCATCTTCTCAAAGTAGGTTTTGAGCCGTTTCTTGATGTTACTGCTGCCGCCTAAAAATAACATAGAAAGAAACTTTGGCATCCTGATAATATCTTGGGGTCAACTTTTTTGCTAGGAAGGACAAGGTCTTCGCCAACGAGTCCTTATTATCCTTTAAAGATGATGAAGGATTTATTACGCTATATCGCTCCGATTAGTCAATTTTCTTGCCTATCGACACAATCACCATCGGGGCAGGATCTCTTAAGCGTTTTATGACCGTAGTGCGCGTTTTCCCTTGGTATGCGTGTTGATTTTTGCTACCCTTGCCCAACGAATCCGTTTGCACGCCTTGATCTGAACGACGTTTTTACAACAATCAAAGTCGGAAAGCGGCGGCAAAACGAAAGTTCAGCATCAATTGTCTCATATTGATTGGATTTTTTATGATCATCGTCACCGGCGGAGCCGGATTCATCGGAAGCAACCTGGTCAAGGGCCTAAATAACACGGGCCGTACCGATCTTATTATTGTCGATCACTTGAAGAAAGGGGGTAAATTTCGGAACCTGGTCGATCTCGACTTTCTCGATTTTATCGATAAGACCGATTTCTTGACACGCATCCAAGCCATCGATCCTTTTTCCGGACCCATCGAAGCAATTTTTCACCAAGGGGCCTGTTCTTCGACGGTCGAATGGGACGGCCGGTACATGCTTCAGAACAACTACGACTATTCGAAAGTCCTCCTCCAGTATGCCCTGGAACGGGAGATCCCCTTTCTCTACGCCTCCTCGGCGGCGACCTACGGCGCGGGAAGTACTTTTGTCGAGGAACGTCGCTACGAGGCGCCCCTAAACGTCTACGGCTACTCCAAGTTCTTGTTTGATCAATACGTTCGCCGTCAACTCCCGAAGACCAAGACACAGATCGCAGGCATGCGATATTTCAATGTCTACGGACCACGCGAGGCCCACAAAGAAGACATGGCGAGTGTGACCTTTCACTTCAATCGACAACTGCGGGAGAGTGGAACCATCAAGCTTTTCGAGGGAAGCGACGGTTTCGCAAACGGCGAACAGCGGCGCGACTTTATCTATGTTGAGGATACGGCGGCGGTGAATCTTTGGTTCTTGGCGCATCCGGAGGTGTCGGGAATTTTCAACGTCGGGACGGGGCGCAGCCAAACCTTCAACGATGTCGCCCGGGCCGTCATCGCTTGGCACGGCCGTGGAAAGATCGAGTACATCCCTTTCCCGGAAGACTTGCGCGGGGCGTATCAGAGCTTTACGGAAGCCGACCTCACCGCCCTCCGAAAGGCCGGATATGCGGACGCTTTTAAAACGGTCGAAGAAGGTGTCTCGGACTACATGGACTGGCTCAATGCCGACAATCAATCCGCCCACCCCTCGATATAAAAGCTTAGCGGTAATTCACAAACTGAAGATCAATGCCGAAATCCCTCGACTTGAGCAGCTGCATCACATCCTGAAGCGCGTCCTTGCTTTTTCCGGTCACTCGCAACTGTTCGCCCTGGATCTGGGCTTGAACCTTGAGTTTGCTATCCCGAATGGCCTTGCTCACCGCCTTGGCCTTTTCCGATGCAATGCCTTGTTGGATGGCAATCCGCTGTCGTGCCGTGCCGCCGAGGGCCTGTTCGATCTTTTGATATTCGAGCGACTTGAGTGAGATGCCGCGCTTGACCAATTTTGACTGAAGGATGTCCAGCACGGCTTTGAGTTTGTATTCGTCATCGGAGGCGACGACGATTTCTTTCTCGTCTTCCAAGCGAATCTCGCTCTTGCTTCCTTTTAAATCGTAACGTTGGCGAAGTTCCTTGCCGGCGGTCTCAACAGCGTTTTTAACCTCCTGAATCTCAACTTTTGACACGATGTCGAACGAACACGTTGCTGCCATGGCTTGCTCCTTTCTATGGCCTGTACTTTAAAAGAAAAACCCGAACAATCATCTGCAATCATTGGGGTGGTCGTTGGGGTGGTCGTTTCAAAACGGGCTAAGGGTTGTCATGCAAGGGCATGAAAAAGAGATTATTTTCGCGTGTGTATAAAAATTGCCATTGTTTGCCTTTCGATACTATAATGTAAAGAAATCTAAATCAAGCTTTTACATTATCAACAGAGCCGTGTGCCATGCTTCCTTTAAAGGACGATCTCCCGACACAAACCTTCCCTTATGTGACGATTGGCTTAATCATCGCCAATATTCTGGTTTTCATGCATGAAATATCTCTGGGCCCCCGTGCGGAAATGGTTTTTTTGACCTTTGGGGCCATTCCCTATGAGCTGATGCATGGGATCGAGATCAGCGAACGGCCGTTTCCGATTACAGCCAGCGTATTGACTTCGATGTTTATTCATGGCGGATTTTTCCATGTTGGCGGAAATATGTTGTATCTCTGGATATTCGGCAATAATATCGAGGATGTCATGGGGCATTTTCGTTTTATTCTCTTTTATCTGATCTGCGGCATCATCGCCGTTTATTCTCATGCCTTTTTGGATGCGGCATCCAAGGTGCCGATGGTGGGGGCGAGCGGCGCTGTCTCCGGCGTCCTGGGCGCTTACATTCTGCTTTTTCCGCGCGCGAAAGTCTTGACCCTGGTTCCGCTCGGTTTTTTTTTACAAATCATCAAAATTCCCGCGGTCATTGTTTTGGGTTTTTGGATCGTCGCTCAATTTTTTAATGGATTCTTAGGCGTGCAAAGCGGGGTGGCCTGGTTCGCACATATCGGGGGATTTATCGCCGGGATGGTCCTTATTTTTTTCTTCCGAAAACCCCAGCCCGGATGGCGACGGCCGCTTCGTTAATCCCTTCTTTACGGTATTTCTATTTCATTCAGTTGTCTGAATTTGCAGTTGTCTAAATTTGGCGCACAGTTCCAAGGAATCCGATTTTCATAAAAGGTCCTTAAAAGTTGAACAGATCAACTTCCCAGGACGCATCACCACAAAAGGCATAGTGGATGTCGTGTGCGCCACCCCCCACCGCCGAACGGGATCGACGGCAAGCCAACCGTAGCGCCGTTTTCTCCGTTTGGCTTCTTTAAAACCCTTCCGGCTGGCCTCATGCAGCGTATTTCCGTCACGAATACGGGTTTCCATTCGAGCAGCGACAGCATCGTCGACAATTTGCTCCCCCACGCCGGTCGCTGTAATGGCGGCAAAGGCGGAGGCATAGTTGCCAGCGACCGTGGCTGTGTCGCTCATGCGGCCGGGATACTCAAAACCCTTTCCTCCCGTACTTGCCGCTGCAATCACAACACCCGAATTGGATCGAATGACGCATCCGACCGTATCGCCCCCCTCAAAGCCGTAGCCGTATTTGTTCCCCTGTTTGATCCATTTCTTACTTCTTTTTTCCGTCAGATTGGAGTCGACCGGTAACTGCAGTTCCCTTGCCAAGAGTTCCACGCCGGGATGGGTGAGGACGCGCGAGGATCTATTTTGAAGCTTTTGAGCCAATATTGAAGGATGGGTGAGGTAGGATGCGGAAACCACCCCTGAAAACCGCTGCCTTTTTCCATCCATCATGGAGGCGGATAATCGAGCCACCCCATCGGATGCAGCGCGCTTCCAATGCCCGCATTAAAGAGCGGGTCGTCCTCGAGCTTTTGGAGACAGATCGCGGCGATATCGAGGACCGGTTTTTCATGCCCCAACAACGACGACATGGCTTCTCCGATCTTCAACAACGATGTGACCGCTTTTCTGACACGTTCCTCAGAGGGGTCCCGCGGTCCGGCCCCGCCATGCAGGATGATCAGTGGACCGCTCATCTCATTATAAATTTCTCGCATGAAAAACTTAAAAGAGAATCGAAATGATTGAAATATCCTAAAGACTTCAAAAAAATACTTCGACATGCAAAAAAAATCATCATAGCAGAGAAAATGCTGAAAGTCCTTAAAAATTAAACGATAATTACTTGAGGATCGCTTGCGAATAAATGACGAACCGATAAAAATATTGACAATGGAAGAACAAGCTCATTAGAATTGCTCGGTTTTTAAGTCTTTTTTTAAGTCTTTTTTAAGTCTTATTGATGCCTTATTATTTTTTATTCAAGTAGTGGTTCGCCTTGAGGCGAATGGTGTTTGGTTCCTGATAGGGAGGGAGAAAAAATGGCAAAGGTACTCGAGGGGCCCGGCATGGGACTCCTTTCGAAATGGGGCATGGCCGTCCCGCATTATGTCGTGATCACGTCTGCGGATCAATTCGATCCCTTGGCGCAGGCAAACCCTTGGTTGAGAGAGTCGAAATTGGTGGTCAAGGCCCACGAGGCGATCGGTTCCCGGATGAAACTGGGCCTGGTAAAGGTCGGCCTCACCCTGGATGAGGCCCGTGCGGCGGCAAAAGAGATGATCGGTCAACAGGTTTCGGAGGTGACGATTTCTCAAGTAATTATTTCGGAGATGGTGGACCATGATGCGGAATATTACATTGCCGCGAAATCCACCCGAGAAGGTGCCGAACTGCTCTTGGCTGCCATGGGCGGCATCGAGGTGGAAGCGAATTGGGAAAAAGTCAAAAAACTGGCGATTTCCTTGGGCAGCGAACCCACCGAGGATCAATTAATAAAATTGGCCAAAGATGCCGGTTTTGAAGGCGATTTGGTGGGCAAAGTCGCCCAATTCGCTGCCAAGTTGTATCGTTGCTTGGATCAGGAAGACGGAACTTATCTGGAAGTCAATCCGCTGGTTGTACGGACTTCCAACGGTGAGCTCACCGCCCTCGATGCTGTTACGATGGTGGATGCCGATGCCCGCTTCCGTCATCCCGACTGGAATTTTACCTTCGCCTCCGAGTTTGGTCGACCTTATTCCGACAACGAAAAGGCGATACTGGAGATCGATACCCGTGTGAAAGGCTCGGTGAAATTTATTGAAATCCCCGGGGGCGATACCGCCTTGCTTCCGGCGGGCGGCGGTGCCTCTGTGTATTACTCCGATGCCGTGTTGGCGATGGGGGGGACTTTGGCCAATTACGCCGAGTATTCGGGCGATCCGCCCGATTGGGCGGTGGAGGCCCTGACAGAAAAAGTCTGTTCACTTAAAGGGATCAAACGGATCATCGTTGGCGGTGCCATTGCGAATTTTACCAATGTGAAAAAGACCTTCTCCGGCATCATCAATGGCTTCAGGAAAGCGAAAGCCGAAGGAAAAATGGATGGGGTTTCCATCTGGGTTCGGCGTGGCGGTCCCTTCGAAAAAGAGGGCTTGGCCGCAATGAAAGTCCTCGAGAACGAAGGCTTCGACATCCACGTCTACGACCGTTACACCCCATTGACTGACATTGTCGACTATTCGATCAAAGGAGTTGAAGCATGAGTATCCTAACAAGTAAAGACACCCGTGTCGTGATTCAGGGCGGACCGGCCGGTGTGAATGCCGCCCGCCGTATGGCAGAATTCTGTCATCTGAGCCGGATTCCTTTCAATGTGTCGGCCTTCGTTTTTCCACCTGATGCAGGCAAAACGATCGAGATCCCCTGTGGCAGCGAACTGGTTTCGGTGCCGGTTTACAGCACTGTGGAAGAGGCCACCAAAGCCGATCCAGGCATCAATACCTCTTTGGTTTATATTGGACCCAGCCGGGCTTTTGCCGGGGCCATGGACGCCTTGACCGATCCGAAGATCAAACTGGTTTCGATGATTACGGAAGGCGTTCCCGAAAAAGACGCCAAGAAGCTCCGGATCGAGTCGGAGCGACTGGGCAAGACCTTCAACGGACCTTCGTCCATCGGGATTATTTCGGCCGGAGAAGCGCGATTGGGCGTGATCGGGGGATCTTACGATAACCTCGTCCTTTGCAAACTCCATCGCCAGGGTTCATTTGGTGTGATCACGAAATCCGGCGGTTTGTCGAATGAAATTATGTGGATTTGCAGCCAATTTGCCAATGGGATCACGACTGCGATCGGTATCGGAGGGGATACCTATCCCGGCTCCGATTTTGCGACCTATCTCGAAATGTTCGAAAACGATCCCCAAACAAAAGCCGTTGTGATGGTTGGGGAAATGGGCGGCGACCTCGAAGAAAAGGCCGCAGACTGGTTTGCGGCGAAAAAACGTCGGATTCAACTCATCGCCGTCGTTTCCGGCTACTGCCAGGAGCAGTTGCCGAAAGGCATGAAGTTCGGCCATGCCGGTGCAAAAGAAGGGCTCCATGGAGAAGGTTCTGCACGGGCCAAGGCAGAGGCCCTCGAGAAGGCGGGCGCAATCGTACCGGCCACCTTCGGCGGCTTAGGGCCGGCCATTAAAAAGACCTACGAAGAAATCCTGGCCAGCGGCGAACTCTCTGCGGAAGCCGAGGAAGAAACGCCTCAAAACTTGCCCAAAACCATTGAAGACGCCATTCGCGATGGGGATGTTTTTGCACCCCCTCTCGTTAAATCTTCTATCTGCGATGACCGTGGCGACGAACCTTATTACAGCGGCTATCCGGCCTCCGAACTGATTAACAAGGGGTATCAGATTCCCCACGTCATCGGTCTCTTGTGGGACAAACGCTTGGTCAGCCCGGTTGAGGCCGAGATCATTAAACGGATTGTCATTCTCTCCGCCGATCACGGTCCCTGTGTCTCCGGTGCGCTCGTGACGATTATCGCGGCCTGTGCAGGGATTCAAATGGCCCAGGCAGTGGCGGCAGGCATGATCATGATCGGTCCGCGTTTTGGCGGGGCTGTTACCGGTGCAGGCACCTGGTTTAAGTATGCGGTCAAAAACAAATTGAGCGTGGACGATTTTCTGGTTTACATGAAGAAAAACGTGGGTCCTGTCCCGGGCATTGGCCATCGTGTCAAATCGGTGCGGAACCCGGACAAGCGGGTGAAGGAACTGGTGGCTTTTGTGAAATCTCAGAACATTTCGACACCCCATCTCGACTTTGCGCTTGCAGTCGAAGCACGGACGACCGCCAAAAAGGATACTTTGATTCTGAACGTGGATGGTACGATGGCGGCCATCTTGGTCGATTTGGGTTTTAAAGTCGAGGCCCTCAATGGCTTCTTTATTTTATCGCGGACCATTGGCCTTATCGGGCATTGGATCGACCAAAACCAGCAGGGCAGCCGCCTCATCCGTCTCTTTAAATATTTGGCCAACTATGTATCGCCGAAAAAGAGAGAGGTGCCTCCACTAAATTCTCCATAAACCTTTAACAAACAAGGAGTCTTGATCTCGTATCCATGCTTCGGTTAAAATTAAAAATTTCCCTTAAGTACAGGTTTTTCGGCCGAGGTATCGATAAGACAAAAGGAGCGTCCAAATGTCGACTGAGTTGATCTCAAAACAATACAAAAATATGCAAGAACGGGTGGATCAAGCCCGCTTACGATTGGGACGGCCTGTGACCTTGGCCGAAAAGATTCTATTTTCGCATCTCGATAATCCGGAAAATCAGGTTTTGGAACGGGGAAAAGCGCAACTGGCCCTGCGTCCGGACCGTGTGGCCATGCAAGACGCGACCGCGCAGATGGCCATGCTTCAGTTTATTCAGGCCCGGAAACAAAAGGCGGCCATCCCCAGTACCATCCATTGCGATCATTTGGTCCGGGCCCATACCGGTGCCAAGGAAGACATCGAACGGGCGATTTCCGAAAATAAGGAAGTCTACGAATTCCTTCGATCCGCCGCTGAAAAATACGGCATCGGCTTTTGGAAACCCGGCGCCGGCATCATTCACCAAGTCGTCTTAGAGAACTATGCCTTTCCAGGGGCCCTGATTATCGGTACCGACTCTCACACGCCGAACGGCGGCGGCTTGGGCGCGCTTGCGATCGGGGTCGGGGGCGCGGATGCCGGCGAAGTGATGGCGGGTCTTCCTTGGGAAGTGTTGCATCCGAAACTCCTGGGTGTGAAGTTGACGGGATCCTTGAACGGTTGGACCTCGGCGAAGGACGTCATTCTCTATCTCTGCGGCCTTCTGACGACCAAAGGCGGCACCAACAAGATTGTCGAATATTTCGGTCCGGGCGCCGAAACCATCAGCGCCACCGGCAAGGGGACGATCACCAACATGGGCGCAGAATTGGGCGCAACCACCTCGGTCTTTCCCTACGACCAAAAGATGGCGGCCTATCTTAAGATCACCAAACGGTCCGACGTGGCCGAGTTGGCGGATGCCCATCGCACACTCTTGACCGCCGATCCGGAAGTCCTGGCCGACCCGGCCTCCTATTTCGACGAAGTGGTCGAGATCGACCTGAACACCCTAGAACCCCATGTCGTCGGCCCGCACTCGCCGGACCTGGCCCGTCCGATTTCCAAGTTGCGGGCCGAGGCCGAGGAAAAGGGCTACCCCAAGGAATTGAAAGCCGCGCTGGTCGGGAGCTGCACAAACTCTTCCTATGAAGACATTACGCGCTCCGCCCACATTGCCCGGCAAGGCCTGAAGGCCGGTTTGAAGGCCAAGTCTCAGTTTCTGCTCACCCCCGGATCCGAGCGGATTTACCATACGATCAAGCGCGATGACCTCCTGCAGACCTTCGAAGAGATGGGCGGCACCGTCATGGCGAATGCCTGCGGACCCTGTATCGGGCAATGGAAACGCGAAGACATCCAAAAGGGTGAAAAGAATTCGATCATCAGTTCCTACAATCGAAATTTCGCGGGTCGGAACGATGCCAATCCGGAAACCCTTTCTTTCTTGAGCAGTCCTGAAATGGTTACGGCCTTGGCATTTGCCGGCGATCTGGGCTTTAATCCTTTGTCGGATGAAATGACGGCCGCGGACGGCACGAAAATCAAGTTCGAGCCGCCGCAGGGCGACGAGCTTCCGGTCAGCGGTTTTGCCGAAGGCGAGGAAGGCTTTCTTGCGCCCGCCGAAGACGGTGACCAAATCGAGGTGATTATCGGACCGGAAAGTGAACGGCTGCAACTGCTCGAACCCTTCCCCGTTTGGGACGGACAGGACTTCGACAAGCTGCCGGTGCTACTCAAGGTTAAGGGCAAGTGCACCACCGACCACATCTCGCCAGCCGGGCCGTGGCTGCGGTACCGAGGGCATCTCGACCGGATCAGCGACAACATGTTTTTGGGCGCCAACAATTTCTTTACCGAGGAAGCCGGCAAGGCCAACGATGTCTTGGCGAACGAGTCGAACCTCACGCCTTCGCAAGTGGCACGGCGTTACAAGTTGAAGGGCCTGGGTTCGATCGTGATCGGCGACGAGAACTACGGTGAGGGCAGCTCTCGCGAACATGCCGCCATGTCGCCACGCTTCCTCGGCATCAAAGTGGTGATTACGAAAAGCTTTGCACGGATTCACGAAACCAATTTGAAGAAACAAGGGGTGCTGCCCTTGACCTTTGCCGATCCCACGGACTGGGAGAGCATTGAACAGGACGACCGCGTGAGCGTGGTCGGCTTGGCGAATTTGGCACCGGGCCAGCCGGTGGAGGTCGTGGTCCACAAGCCCAACGGGGAGACGGCAACTTTTCGGGCGAACCACAGCATGACCCAGCAGCAAATCGGCTGGTTTAAAGCGGGTTCGGCCTTAAACGCCTTAAACGCGTAAACAAGGAAGCAGAAAGCGCATCCCGGCTCCGCTTTCCGCAGCAAGCCATTCAGTACACATGAGTGTGACGAATACACAAAGCGCGGCATCGGAGACCATTGCCGTCGAAATCATGGGGAAGAAGTACCGCATTCCGCCGGGGCTCACCATGCTGCAGGCCATGTGGCACACGGGCCACGAATTGGTGCGCGGCGTCGGCTGCTTGGGCGCGGTTTGCGGGGCTTGCCCCACGACCTATCGCACCCAGGACGACACGAAGATCAAAACCACCTTGGCCTGTCAGACCCAAGTCGAAGACGGCATGTCCTTTTCTTTGACGGCCTCGTATTACCCGGACAAAAAAGTGGTCTACGATTTCGACGCGGTGGAAGATCCGAAACAGGATCTTTTTCGATATTATCCGGAAGCCGCCTTGTGCCGCAACTGCGATGCCTGCACGGTGGCCTGTCCAAAAGATATCGACGTGCGCACGGGGGTCTGGAAGGCGGTCTTCGGCGATTTTAAGGACGCTTCGGACATCTTTCTCTCTTGTGTCATGTGCAGTTTGTGTGTGCCGGTCTGCATCGCGGATATTGCGCCGAATCAAGTCGGCCTTTATGCCCGGCGCGCCCAAGGCATCTTTTTCGAAGAAAAGAAACCGCAGTTGTCTCTTCGCGTCAAGGAAATTGCGGAGGGAAAATTCGATGCCGAGTGGGAACGGCTGCTGGCCTTATCGGACGAAGCCATTCAGTCCGAGTCCTTGATCTAGATCCGTTTCAGATCCTTATATGGAAAGAAGGGAGACTGCCGATTTCGAAGTCCGTCACGATGACAATCGACGGCACGACCCATGCCGTTTCGGATGGTATGACCGTGATCCAGGCAATGTGGCATCTCGGTCGGCCGATGATACACGGTGTCGGCTGTCTCGGCGGGGTGTGCGGGGCCTGTCCCATCAGCATCCGCCTTCCCAATCAAATGGTCCCGAAGACGGCCCTGGCTTGTCAGACCCTGGTTTCAGAGGGTGCGGAGATCACCTTCTTGCCTTCCGATACTTCGAAAAAAGAAATCGCCCCCCTGCCCAACGACGCGCCGACGCCAAATACCCTGTTCCAATATTACCCCGAAACACGGCGTTGTGTTGCCTGTGGTGCCTGCACGGCCATTTGTCCACAGAAGATCGACGCCATGGCGAGTGTGCGGGAAGCGATCAACGGGAACATGACCGAAGCCGCCGAACGCTATGTCGATTGCGTGATGTGCGGCCTGTGTGCCGTTGTCTGCGATGTGAAGGTTCGGCCGCACCGCGTCGGACTGTATGCGCGTCGGCTCACGGGCGCCTTTCATGCCCAGGAAGCCACACAACTCAAAAAACGGATCGAAGAGATCGTTTCCGGTCGGTATGAGGACCAATGGGCCGCGCTGATGGAAGGGGCTGTCCGCTGAAAGATCGCATTGTACATGTCTGATATCGAAAGTTCAAAAGAACGGGTTCATGCCTCCCGTGCCGGGCGCATCGATCAAGAGATGCCGCGCCTCTCCGCCGAGGAGAAAGACGCCTTGGTCCATCGTTATCACCCCGATTATAAGAAAGAGGCCTATGTTACCTTAGGTATTGGGCCGAACAAGGGAGAGCAGACCGTCCACGAGCTGGCGTGTTTGCTGGAAGGGGAGAGCCCCTTGGCCGCCGATGTCGATGCGCTTTCACTCGAACCGGATCACCAGGTCGATATCCTCATTATTGGTGGGGGCGGGGCCGGGGCCACGGCCGCACTGACAGCGAAAGCCGCAGGCGCCAAAATTTTGATGGCCACCAAGTTGCGCTTAGGCGATTCGAATACCGTGATGGCCGAAGGCGGTATGCAGGTGGCGGTTTCTCCGGAGGATTCGCCCATCCGTCATTTTGTCGATTCGCTCAAAGGCGGACACATGGCGAATGACCGTGTCCTTTTGAAACAGCTCGTCGAAGCCGGCCCTTCGGTGGCACAGTGGCTCGTCGACATCGGCATGATATTTGATCGCGAGGACGATGGTAACCTCAGTCTCCGCGCGGGCGGCGGGAGCAGCTTGCCGCGCCTGCTGCGATGCAAGGACTACACCGGCCTCGAACTCATGCGTGTCTTAAAAGATTGTGTTTTGAACGAAGAGGTCGAGGTGCTGGAGTTTTCGCCGGTGATAGAGCTCTTAACCAACGGCGAAGGGACGTGCACGGGGGCCATACTCAAAGATCTCGATAACGATCGACGGATCGTCGTCCAGGCCAAGACCGTCATCCTCGCGACGGGCGGCATCGGGCGGCTGCACATTCAAGGTTTTCCCACCAGCAACCATTTCGGCGCGACGGGCGACGGGCTTTCCATTACCTATCGCGCGGGTGCGGCCTTGACCTTGCAGGATACCTTTCAGTACCATCCGACGGGCGCGGTCTATCCGGAGGCCATGGCGGGCCTGCTGGTGACGGAAGCCATCCGTTCAGCCGGGGCGCATCTTTTAAACGCGGAGGGCGAGCGCTTTGTCTACGAATTGGAAACGCGCGACGCGGTGGCCTCCGCCGTCATCCGGGAGTGTCTCGAAGGCCGGGGGATCCAAACACCGGCCGGACGGCTCGGCGTTTGGATCGACATGCCACTCGTCGATGAAATCAATGGCGAGGGGACTTTGCGCACGCGTTTTCCGAACATGGTTCGGCAGTTCGGCCGTTATGATATCGACATTCAAAAGGAGCCGGTCTTGGTGTATCCAACGCTCCATTATCAAAACGGCGGTATCCGAATCGACGTAGACGGCGAATCGACCTTGAAAAATCTATTTGTTGCCGGGGAAGCCTCCGGTGGGATTCACGGTCGAAACCGGCTCATGGGGAATTCCTTGCTCGACATCATCGTCTACGGCAAACGCGCCGGGTCGGCGGCCGCGGAGCGGGCGGCGGCTTCCGAGTTAAAGCCGCTGACGCTGGAACATTTGTCCCGTTTTCGAAAAGAGCGAAGCGAAGCCGGCGTGATTTCGGATACCGTTTCTCCGATTCTTTTTCCGGATTATGTCAACAAAGAATAAGAGGCCTGGCATCGGCTTAGGCCGTCGGATCTTTCAAGCTCATAGAGGGAGGAAAGGATGAAGATTCTGAAGACGACATTTTTATCAGCGGCCGTATTGCTCTTGAGTACGGCGTCCTGGGCCGACACCTCAAGAACGGCATCGAAGGAAGGCGCGTCCGTCTATATTATTTCTCCGGCCGACGGCGAAACGGTTTCCAAGAATTTTACCGTCAAGTTCGGGCTTCAGGGCATGGGCGTGGCCCCGGCGGGCACCGAGAAGGCGGGCACCGGCCACCACCATCTTTTGATCGATGGGAAGGCGCTCCCTCCGATGGACAAGCCCATGGGCAAGGACGGCATCAAGCATTTCGGCGGGGGACAGACCGAGGCAATGTTGTCGCTCGATCCCGGCAAGCATAGCTTGCAGCTCGTGCTGGGGGACAAAAGCCATGTGCCGCACGACCCGCCTCTGGTTTCCCAAAAGATTACGATTATGGTGAAATAACCAGCCATCACCTCGCTTTCGATTTATGGGCGCTAAACGATGAGGATCGCATTACGATGAATATCCATGAATATCAGGCAAAGACCTTGTTCGCGAAATATCAGATTCCCGTTCCGAAGGGGGGCGTGGCCTTTTCCCCCGACGAGGCGGCGACGGTTGCCGAGTCGCTCGACGGTCCCATCCGTGTCGTCAAGGCCCAGATCCATGCGGGCGGGCGGGGGAAGGCTGGCGGCGTGAAATTGGCCAAGGAAAAAAAAGCAGTCGTCACGATTGCGAACGAATTGTTGGGCATGACCCTGGTCACGCCGCAGACCGGACCCGAAGGCAAAGAGATCAAGAAACTGTTAGTGGAAGAGGGGCTCGATATCAAGAAGGAACTTTACCTCAGCCTGGTGGCGGACCGGGGCAGCGGCTCGGTCGTCATCATTGCCAGTACCGAAGGCGGGATGGAGATCGAAGAGGTCGCCGCGGCAACGCCGGAGAAGATTATACGCGAAGCCATCGATCCGGTCTTCGGTTTTCAGGGCTACCAGGGCCGATCGGTGGCCTTTCGGATGGACCTGCCGAAAGAGGTGATCGGTCAGTGGGTCAAGCTGATTGCCAACCTGTACCGTCTTTTTATTGAGAAAGGGGCGATGCAGATCGAAATCAATCCCTTGATCATCACGGGAGACAATCGTTTGATCGCCCTCGACGCGAAGGTGGGTTTCGATGACAGCGCCCTCTTTAAAAGCCCGGACATCAATGCGCTTCGCGATTTGGATGAAGAAGATCCCTTGGAAACACGGGCCTCCCAACATGGTCTCAACTACGTTAAACTGGATGGCGCCATCGGCTGTATGGTCAACGGAGCGGGGCTTGCCATGTCAACCATGGATGTCATCAAGCTGGCTGGATCGGAACCGGCAAACTTTCTCGATGTCGGGGGCGGCGCCTCGAAGGAAACGGTGAAGCAGGCCTTTCAAATCTTACTTTCCGATCCGAATGTCAAAGGGGTCTTTGTGAACATCTTCGGTGGCATTGTCCGTTGCGAGCGGATTGCGGGCGGCATCATCGATGCGGCCAAAGAGGTTTCGCTCAACGTACCGCTGGTTGTGCGCTTGCAGGGCACCAATGCAAAGGCGGCAAAGGAACTGCTCGCCGCCTCGGACCTGGAATTAACGGTGGCCGATACCCTTTGGGATGGGGCACAAAAGATCGTTGCAAAGGTTGCCGGATCACCTAACTAGAAAGCGCAAGGAGCATCCATGTCTATTTTAGTCAATAAAAATACTCGCGTGTTGGTACAGGGGATTACGGGAAAAGAGGGTTCTTTCCATGCCTCGGCCTGTCAGGAATACGGCACCCAAGTGGTTGCGGGAGTGACCCCTGGAAAGGGGGGGACCGTTTTTGAAGGCATCCCGGTTTTTAACACGGTCGAAGCGGCCGCCATTCAAACGAAGGCCGACGTCGCGCTGATTTTCGTGCCGCCCCCCTTTGCCGCCGATGCCATTATGGAGTCGGCCGATGCCGGGATTCCCCTGATTGTTTGCATCACCGAAGGGATTCCCGTATTGGATATGATGCGGGCAAAGCGTTTTCTGGCGGGCAAGCCCATCCGCTTGATCGGCCCGAACTGTCCCGGCATTATCACACCCGACGAATGCAAGATCGGCATCATGCCTGGGTTTATTCATAAGAAGGGGAGGGTTGGCGTGGTCTCTCGAAGCGGCACGCTCACCTATGAGGCGGTTTGGCAGTTAACCGAGCTTGGCCTGGGACAGTCCACCTGTATTGGCATCGGCGGCGATCCGGTGAACGGGACACATTTCGTCGATGTCTTGGAGATGTTCCAAAAGGACGGTGAGACCGAGGCGATCGTACTGATCGGCGAGATCGGCGGCGATGCGGAGGAGACAGCAGCCGAATATATCAAGGCTAATGTCACGAAGCCGGTGGTTGCCTTTATCGCGGGCATGACCGCGCCACCCGGAAGACGCATGGGCCACGCGGGCGCGATTATTTCCGGCGGCAAAGGGACGGCCGCAGACAAAATGGCCGCCCTCAAATCGGCGGGCGTCACCGTTGTGAAAAATCCGGCCATCATCGGCAAAGCCATCGCAGAACGACTCAAATAAGGACACCCACCGGGGATGGACCATCGGAGCCTGCACGCCTGGGATGTCAGTCCGGCGGAAGCCATCCAAATTCAGCGCCGTCTCCGCCCCCAGCTCACCCTCGACAAAGCACCTAAAACCGTCAAGACAATTGCCGGGGTCGACGTTTCTTATACACGGGGCTCCAATCAGCTCTACGCTGCGATTGTCGTCTTCGATTTAACCCAAGCCGCCATAAAAAAGAAGGGCCGAACAGCGCTTGTTTTTCCGGTCATCGAAAGTGTCACTGGATCGCTTCAAGTCAACTTTCCCTACATTCCCGGTCTGCTTTCCTTCCGAGAAATCCCCGTCGTCTTAACAGCATGGGAGAAGTTAACGTTGCGGCCGGATTGCATCATTTGCGATGGGCAGGGCTTGGCGCACCCACGGCGGATGGGCCTGGCCTCGCATCTCGGCTTGATCCTCGATCTCCCTTCCATCGGCTGCGGTAAAAGCCGACTCATCGGCGAGGATCGCGAGCCGGGTCCGGAACGCGGCGACCGCGTTGCGCTCATTGACAAAGACGAAGTCATCGGTATGATTTTAAGAACGCGCAAAGATGTGGCCCCCCTGTATATTTCGCAAGGACACCGGATGACTTTAGATCGTGCCGTCGAGATTGTGCTCTCTTGCCAAGGCCGCTATCGGCAAACGGAAGCGATCCGGATGGCGCACCGGCTCGTAAACGAAGCCCGGCAAAAAAATGGAGCGTCCAAAGATCTTGCCGAGGCACGCGCCTCATGAGTCAATGGCTCCAGGCGGTGCTATTGGGTTTACTCGAAGGCCTGACCGAGTTCATCCCTGTTTCTTCGACCGGCCACCTCATTGTGGTGGGCCACCTCATCGAATTTACGGGCGCGAAAGCCGCGACCTTCGAGGTCTTTATTCAACTTGGCGCGATTCTTTCAGTTGTGTTTCTTTACAAGGAACGCTTTTTCGCCTTGCTCTCTTTCGAAAAGAGCGAAGGCTTTTCCGGTCTGAATGGACTCAAGCTATTGGCCCTCACCACTTTTCCTGCGCTGGTGATCGGCGCTGTGGCCCATTCCTATATCAAATCCTATCTCTTCAATCCGATAACCGTGGCGACAGGCTTGGGTGTTGGGGGGATCATCATCATTGCCGTAGAACGGAAATTATCCAATGACGGGAAGGCGCAAATAGACGAACTAAATTATCGTGACGCCTTATTGATCGGGCTCTTTCAATGTTTGGCCATGTGGCCGGGCGTGTCGCGCTCCGGCGCGACGATCATCGGCGGGATGCTCATCGGGGTAGAGCGCAAAACGGCCGCAGAGTATTCCTTCTTGGCCGCCGTGCCGGTGATGTGCGCGGCGACGATTTACGACGTGTATAAAAGCCGCGCCATCCTGGACGCTTCCGATATATCGACCTTTACAATTGGATTTATTGTCTCGTTCATTGCCGCGGTCTTTGCCGTGAAGTATTTTATTCACCTGTTGGGAAGGCATACGCTCAAACCTTTCGGCTGGTATCGGATTGGACTGGCTTTGGCGATTATTGCTTTTTCGATATGATCATAGCTCTAAGGGATTTTTTGATGTTTCTAAGGGTGTCATCTTAAAACTCGATAAAATTCGAAACTTTGGAAATTAACAACTCCACCTCAAACCGCCACTTTTGTTACGTTTTGTTACGTATAGTGTAATGTTAAGATGAATCATGTTTTTATATCGCTTCTTCACCCACGGGAAAATGGACATCAAGACATTGATGGGAGTGATCTTTTTTACGAAATATTCAGCATTGTTTTCTGCGCACCTTTTTTATAAAATTTCTTAATGAACCGTTTTTGGATCAATGATTGCTATCTGAACGCTTCCAAAAGATGATCTTTAAGTAAGCAAGATCGTACCTCATTTTTATTAACTTGGCCAATAAATATAGAGATTTATTGTAGCAATATTGGTATAGTG
>JBHHXH010000050.1:0-21570 GCA_046756925.1 Nitrospiria bacterium | reverse complement strand
AGGGGATTGATCTCGTCCAAGACGCGCGCCCCTTCGACCACACCCCAGCGAACGATTTGCTTTCCAACCCGAATATCGATATTTTGATAGTTGAAGTCTAAAAAGAGTTCCTTTAACTCCACCCGGTCCTGAACGATTTCCACTTCCCGCGGGTTGGCGGCATTTAAGGCCGCCACCGCATCCCCCGTTAAATTATCCTCCAGGATTTGATCCGGTCCTTTTCGGGGATGAATCACGCTGATGCTTTCCACGTCGTAGACCGCGTCATAAAAAGCATTGACGCGCCCCGAGAGAGAGATCCGATGGGTCAGACGAGAGCGCGCCTCGACTTGAATCGTATTCCGAATCTTGGTCAGTGCGTCCGGCCGGACGATGCGATAGGCGGTTTCGTTTCGGAGGTAGCCTCCCCAAGTCGTATCCCGGTTCAAACGCATGAAAAAGCGATTGAGCATCGATTCCTTTTCGGGAGGCGGATCAATTGGCGGTGGAATCGTCTTTTGAGGCGCTTCCGCAGCGAACTCAATGGGCTTTTCCTTCTCCGTGTTGATGGTCGAGAGGATGTCTTGGATATCGTGCGCGGGGGCGGGGACATCCGTGTTCTCCGTCGCTTCCGCAGCAATCGATGCCCCAACGAAAACAAAGGCCAATAGGAAAAGCACTCCCAAGAAATGAACCCGCCATCTCCGGCTCGAAACCACCCATCCCTTGTTGAATGTGTCCTTCATTAAAAAGACCAATTCATCGTAAAATACACTTGGTGCTGATCGAAATCGCCTAGGGATTCCGCTTGTCCCGATAGCTGAGCTTCCTGAGTCGCACCAAACCCTTCTATATTCGAACTGTTTTGCAAATAAGAAAAACCGACCCCGGCAACGATGTTTTGATAGACCGGATAAGAAACATTGATCGAAGCGGATTGCAGGGTATTTTCACGCCGCTTATTTCCGAAGGAATCGATATTGTCATAATCTTTTAAGTCGATCGTATACGCGATGGCTGTACTAAAACCCGCTATAAAATCCCAAGTGAATGAAAAACCAAGGCCGTTCGATAAATAGGCTTGGTCACTGAAATTGGCATCGTTATCGAAAAATTTGTACCATATCGCCGAACGACTTCTCCCCCATTGCTTATTGTAAGTCAGGCGAATGGTTTGTCGGGTTGAATCCAAATCGATATTCGTAGACGAGAAAAAGGCATCGAAGGCATAATTCAAGTCAAAATAAGAAGCTTGTTTTGTAAGCCACGTCAGGTTTAATATCCCAACATGGTCCACACCCGTATATCCGCCCCTACCAATGCCGATTTTAAAGTTGTAATCGATCGAATAAGAAAAAGGCAGGTACGTGCTGATCGCTTTAATGCTGAAGACTTCCTGGCTGAATAAAATATTGTTACTTAAAAATGGACTCGAATTTGTTCGGAAGAACAGGGTGTTGTTCGTTGCAAGACTGATCGGCAACTGAAAACGACGCCCTTTCTTGACAAAATAAGTAAACTTAACACCGATAAATGAGGTATAATCGGGTTCAGGATCCTTTGTCTGAATCGTATTGCTGTCGTAACTTAAGACCACCTGATCGATATCCACGAAAAAGCGCTTCTCCAAGGGTTTTAAGCGGTTCTTCACCCACATCGCACCAGGGGTTTCACGGCCTTCCCACAGGTCGAGGTTCTTTCGATAGTGCTTTATCGCCGCTTCGGTGCGGCCTTCCATTTCATCGATAAACCCGAGACGTTCCTGCGTCGGGATATGCTTGGGGTTGATGTCCGATACCTTTTGGTAATACCGCCTCGCATCCTTCAATTCGTTCAAACTTTCAAAGGCGGTTCCGATCCAGTAGTGGCTTTCGATATGTTTTGGAAGGATTCCGATCACCTTTTGAAATCCCTCGATGGCGGTTAGGTAATCTTGATCGGCCAAATGGCGTCTGGCGCGATTAAAAAATCGTTCTGCCATCCGAATCTCTTTTTGTTTTCCAACCGAAAACGCCCTGCCTTTTTCCGACAGGACGCGAAGCTCCGGAGAGGTGTCCGGAGACTTTACGGCCTTTTCGTAATGGATCTCCGCATCGCGCCACTGATTTCCGGTGGTATAAAGCTCTCCCAAATAAAAATACGCCACGCCGGTCGTGGGCTCAAAAAACCCGGCTGTATTTAATTCCGTAAAGGCTTCCGTCTTCATACCAGTTTTCGTATAGAGTTTCCCCAAGGCGATTCGAATGCGGGGATCGTCCGGCGCCAGCGCACTGGCTTTTTTTAGGATTTCGACCGCCTCCATATTGTTGCCCGCCGCCTCGGCGGCCCGGGCTTCCGCCAGCAATGGAATGGTCTGCGCTTCTATCTCGGCAATACGTCTTTTTACTTTCGCCGGCGGCCCTTGATCCTGAATCGTCCGCCATCTCCCGAACGATTGATAAAGAAAACCTGCCTTTTCATCCATCACGGCGAGCTGTCTCTGGGCGTCCCGATGATCCGGTGCAATGACCAAGACCCCCAGCATGGCGTTTCTGGCAAGGGCGATTTGATCCCTTTGTAAATACAACATGCCGAGCAAAAAAAGGATTTCAGGGTCTTCCCGATTTAAAAAAGCGGCTTGTTCGAACATTGAAACGGCTTCGTCCATGTTGTTATCACTAAAGGCGCTTCTTCCTTTCCGAACCGCTTCGTCCGCGATGCGGACGCTCTCGCGACTTCCCGCTTCGCTTCTCAGAACCAACTGTTCCAAGATTTCCTTCATCGGCGGGAGTTCGCCTCCCGGTGTGTTCAAGCCCGCCTCGTACTGGGCTTTGGCGCGCTTAAACTGTCGATTCACCTCATAAACCTGCCCAAGCCGTTGATGTGCTTCCGTATATTCGGGGTTGATCTCTATCGCCTTCTTCAACAAGCCCTCTGCAAGTTCAAATCGTTCTTTTTGCGCCTGGAGATTGCCCAAATTATAATAGGCGAGGGCATGGTTTGGAGCGATCTTGACAATTTCTTGAAGCGTGAGTATGGCGGCATCGATCTCTTTTTTTTCGACCTGTTTTGTCCACCGTTCGTTCAATTGGTTCATTTCTATCCGGTCTTCGATCTCATCGCGCTTCGCCTCCAGAAACTGCCCCTCCGCACCCTCGAGATCATCCAGAAAAATCAAGGCCTTCTCTACGGATTCTCTCGCCAACAAGTATTTCCCCTTTGCGACGTATAGTTCAATCAACCGGACGCTCGAGTCGGTCAAATTGGGTTTCAGGAGCAGGGATTCATTAAAATGGTCGATGGCTTCATCAAAACGTCCTTCAATCCCTAGAACCACACCCAGGAGATGATGGATCTCCGGGTTATGGGGTTCAAGACGAAGGGCCTCTCGAAAGACATCTCCCGCTTTCGCCGCATTGCCGGCTCGAAGGGAAACAACACCTTCCCGGATTTTCTCCTTGACCTTCACTTGAATTTTCAAACGCTCAAGACCCGTGGAGACGGCGATTGCGACCGAATCCGTCTTATCGGTCAATTTAGGCGAAACCGTTTCGAGCGCAACAATCGCTTTCTCTAAATCTCCTTTCTGCTCATATAGCTCTGCCAGGCGCAAGTAGGCAAAGATCATATCCGGATCTAACTGAACCACACGTTCCAGATGGTCTTGCGCCTGAGTCAGCGCACCCTTCGAAAGCAAAATCACACCGAGGTGATAAGAAGCCATCACGTGCGCCGGCGCTTCTTTTATGACTGCGGAAAAATACCCCTGTGCAGAGGACACATCTCCATCACGGAGAGATAAAACCCCTTTTTGAAAGACCTGCTCCGTGTTGTCCTTGGCATGGGCCGAGCGCTCTGGGTAAAGGATGAAAAACAATGAAAAAGACAGGATCAGGTGAAAGGCAAGAACTTTCGTGTCTGGTAGCGCTTTTTGGGAATACCGGAAATAAGAATGATCGATATCGTGCTTACAAACCGTTGACCGGGAATCCGCCACTCGCGATCTCTTTAAATAGGTTAAGTATCGGCCAAATAAAATCCTCCATAAAAAAGCCGTCACCATATGAATGCATATCAGCCTCCCCATCTCGCCTAGGAGCCAAAGCGTGCCAACAATTGCCCATCGTATGTATTCGTAACGCCAATTACCTGTCTATTCCACGACGTGGCGGGGACGGTCTTCCTGTTTACGAGAGTATCACAACAGAGATAATTGTCAATAAATATCACTAATTTCCAGATATGACCCCCCGACTTCATGCTTTCTAAACAATATACATATAATGATTCAGAAAGTACTTCTCAAAATCACTGTAATTTATCATAGAATTATATGGGAATATCCCAAACTTTTCAATGATTCATTATGGGAGGATCCATCAGCGCCACCAACGATTGAAGCTCTCCGCCGCTTGCGGCGGAGAATCTTCGACCCGAAAGGAGAGAACATCTATTTGTATTCGCGCGCCTTACCCGCTCCCAAGGGACGGAGAATGCGACGCGGGTGCGCGTTCAAGTCTCAGCAACACACCCAAATAGTATCATAAAAAAAATCATCATCCCGGCATCGATGGAGATGCCTAAAAATTATTTACTTTAAAAGACTTTGCTAAATGACTATTTTCTTGGTAAACTTTAACGAACTTGATGAATCTACTATAATATGACGACATATAGAGGACCTTCTGTGCACCGTTTTATTTACATCGCGCTCCTAATCCTTTCTCTCAGCCTGACGAATGCCTGGTCTCAAACAACCGATTTTTTCACCAATACCCAGGGCATCGACCGGCTCTCCACGGGGAGCGGTGGGTCGTGTCCGACCTGTCCTGGATTCAACCCGGACTTTCTCATCCGTCATGCAGGGACCGATCCGGACGGTGCGGGACCGATTAGTTTTTCTCAATCGATTTCCACCACCGCACCTTCATTAGGAGGAACGCCGACGGTCTTTTTCAACCAGCTCGGCCCAGGCGCGGTCACAGACAATCTCTTTGGCGCCATCTCTGATCCGGGAACGGATCCTGCCAAGTGTGGCACGACCGCGGGTCTCACCGGTCTCAATTGCGGCGATTTACGCTTCGATCCAACTTCCCAAGGAATGACGATTCCCACCACCCCGGCAGCGGATGTGTTGACCTCGCATGTTTTCTCTCCGAGCACCTTCACCGGAGATTTTTTCCCCTCGACAAACGATCACACCGGAATCGATTTGAAAAACCGTTTCATCTGGAGTCGCACCACGGCGACCCTGACGGATGTCGATTTATCGGTAACCTGCACCACCGGCACCTTTACGTGTGTAGGAAGCAAGCAGCGGGAGCACCAAGTCACGGCGCTCGTCTCAGGGGCCTCCGGCACCCTCGCAGCGCCGGGAAGCGGGGAGCAAGATTTCGATCAAACCGTCGATTGGAACATCACCAATTCCTCCGGCAGCACCTTTTCCGCCCCAACCATCACTTGGACCTTGCAATTCAACGATCCGATCCGGGATGACAACGGCAATGCGCGCCTGCAAAGCAGCCTCATGTCCGGTAGTTTCACCTATAATGGAGACCCGATCTTCCCATCCGTCACGATTCCACTGGTTCGCAATGCAAGCGGTTTGTGTCGAGGGGTGGCAGGGACTGCCGGGACCTGTCTTTCTATTCCATAAGGAGAATACGACATGTTTCTAAAAAGTCAAAGCATAGAAAGCCTGCTCTTCTCCTTGATCGTCCTTCTCGCTATCGGTTCTCTCGATACGGCCTTCGCAACGGATTCCAGAACCACGACGACCACCCTCCGGACCCAAACGATCTTTACCAACAATAGCGACTGCAGGGGAAATGAAGGAGATGTCTGCAGGGGGAGCATTCAACAAGGCGGCATCGATATCAATATCAACGGCGGCACGCTCAACTTCCATCTTTGCAGCGAGGGCATTAATCGTGATCCGAGCGACGTCCCATGCCGCGTGACGCCGCCGATGATCCCGCCGGGGGCCGATACCCAGGTCGGTACGGGGCTCGATCCGATCACCATCAACGACAACGGCGCAACCGCCTCTTTCGGAGGGATGACCAACGATCCGATCCCTTCCGGTTCCAGCAATTTTGTCATCCCCGGTTTTCTGGTGCACGGCACCAGTCCTGGTGAAGTGACCTTAAGATGTACAAGCGAACCGACCTGCGGTAAAACGACATTTCAAAATATTATTACCCATTTTCAAAACTTCCGATCCGTCCCCAACGGGGTCGCACGGACGCCAAGCGGCCCCCTTTGTACGCAAGTTCGCTGCAACCATATCGAATTCACAGTCGATCAACAAATGCAGGGGCAGGATGCCGCAGATACGCCCTTTAAGATCGACTTCGTCATCGATTCGGCAACCGACGCCAACGGCAAGCTCATCTCCGGAACCGCGACGGGCAGTTATACCATCACTTGCAACACTGGCGGCTGTAGCAACGGATCGGGCACCTTCTCCGTGACGGAACCCGGCGGCGGATTTTCCCCCAGTTCCACCGGTTTTGTCACCATCAACAGCCAAACCTCCGGGGGTTGCTCAGCAGGAACGCAAGTCGATCCCTTCCACCAAAACGGTGTGAGCTGTCAATCGAGATGAGGCTGTGTCTCCTGTCGGAAGACGCGCATCGATCGCCCTAAAACGAAACTGACTTTCCTTTCGCTCCACCCTAAGGATAATTTACCGGCTTATCTTCTATTCATCCGGCTGCTTGCACGGTCTATATAAGATTAGGCAGGTTCGAAGTTGCTTAATTCCAAATTGGGGTCTGCATTGAGGTCGAGACAGGCATGCTCGCCGCGGTCGTGGCGCGCAAGACCGGCCTGGGCGATCATGGCGCCGTTGTCGGTGCAAAAGCGCGGGGACGGGATATAAACGGCGATACCGCGTTTGGCGCCCTCTTCTTCGATTCGTTTTCTCAAGAAACTGTTTGCGGCCACCCCGCCACAGACGATGATGCCCTCCGCCCCCTCTTTTTCGACGGCCCGAAAGCTTTTTTCCACCAAACTCTCCACAATGGCCCATTGGTATCCCGCGGCAATATCTGCAGAAAAAGACGGATCCGTGCCGGAAGAGAACTCCCTTTTGGCCAGCATTTGCCTTAAGGCCGTTTTCAGCCCGCTGAAGCTGAAATCGTAGTGATCGGAAGACCGGTAAGGGATGGGAAACGAGACCTTTTCGGCATCGCCTTTCTTGGCCAAGCGATCGATGATCGGACCGCCGGGATAGCCGAAACCCAGCATTCTCGCACCCTTGTCGAGCGCCTCCCCGGCCGCATCGTCGATCGTCCGGCCCAGCAGTCGATACCGTCCCAATCCGGATAGATGATAGAGGTTCGTATGGCCGCCCGATACGACCAGCGCGATGCTGGGATAGGCAATTTCCCGGTGTTCGAGGAAGACGGCGCTGATATGCCCTTCGAGATGATGCACCGGTAACAAGGGAACCCCCAGGGCATAGGCAAGAGATTTCGCAAAGGACACCCCGACCAAGAGCGCGCCGACCAAGCCGGGCCCGACCGTCACTGCAATCCCATCCACTTGTGCGAGCGCCACCTTTGCTTGGGCCAGCGCCTCCTTGAACAAGGGTCCGATGACCTCGATATGCCGGCGGCAGGCCAGCTCCGGAACGACGCCCCCGTATTTTGCGTGGAGATCGACCTGCGTCGACAGCAAGTTCGATAAAATCCTGCCCCGATCGTCGAGCACGGCGACGGCCGTCTCGTCACAAGATGTTTCAATGCCCACAACGATCAATATAGATTACCTGGAGAGAATACTTTCAGCCGGTTTCGTGGATGTTTGCATACTTAAAACAAAGCCCCAAATCTGCCTCAGTCTAACAAATGACGGTAGTGGAGGCAACGGATGCAACCTTCGACCAAGGGTTTTATAGTTTGGAAAACGACTTGATTTTCCTTTCTGCATCAAATACATCGCGTTTGACACCAATACGCGAAGAACGTTAGAATTCAGGGTTTCGAAAAAGGAGTGATATGTCGTCTTTAAAAAAATTGATCTTATATCTCGATCAAGACCGCATCATACTTCCCCGCCACCTGCTCCCGGATGGCGTGAAGCGTTTCGAGTTCGAGCGCAGGAAAGACGGATCCATCGTCTTAAGACCCCAAACCATGCCGTCCGATGCCGACGACCCAGTTGAATCATCCGATCGAAAACAAAACAGTGCTGCAAAGAAAAGCCAGGTAATCGATTTTCAAAGGGCTTCTGCGATCCACCGACGACAAGAAGAAAAAAAGAAACCGCAAAAGCATCGAATCGATTCGGAAACACATCACGAGAGAAAAGAACGATTCGTCAAGCTTCATCTCTTTCGATCCCGTCTGGAAGCGGAGATGGTCGGGGAAATTTTAAAGCAAAGCGGCATCCCCTTCTTCATTCAGTCCGAAGATATCGGCATATTCGGTCCCGGTGCCAGTCCCGCCCCCGGGGGCGCTCGATTGATCGTTCGGCAAATCGACCTCGAAGAGGCCAAACACGTGCTGGCGGGTTTATTTTAAGGAACCTCTGGGAGATCCCCTGCCATCATATTACCCATATATTGCGTATAAAGTGCCCTTAGGCCACTATCCCTTGTTTTTCTCTTGCTTCTCAGCGATCAACCTGCTATATAGTCGTCACTTTATCTTTTTTCTATCGGGAAATGTACATGGATACCGAAACCCTCTATGAAGTGAAGCTGAAGGAATTTGAGGGACCTCTTGAGCTGCTTCTTCACCTGATCAAAAAAAACGAGATCAACATATACGACATCCCTATTGCCCTGGTAACAGAGCAATACCTTGACACCCTCAACCTCATGGAGTCGCTCAACCTCGGGCTTGCAGGAGAATTCCTTGTTATGGCGGCCACCCTCATTCATATTAAATCGAAGATGCTCCTGCCCACGCCAATGGTCGATGACGAGGAAAACGATCCCCGCAGCGCTCTCGTCTCACGGCTCTTGGAATACCAACAATTTAAAGAGGCGGCCGAAGATCTCGAGGAAAGAGAGCGCCTATGGCGGGATATCTATGGCCGGGGGCCGGTGTCCTCGCCCGAACTGCTGCCCGAAGAGGTCTCCATCGCCGACCTCGGACTATACGATCTTCTCGACGCGCTGAACGATTTGCTCAAACGGCGCCCCGATCCCACGGTCCTGCAAATGACGACCGAGGTTCTCACGGTCAAGGAAAAGATGCAGCATATCGTCAATCGAATCGAACCGGTGGAGAGCCTGCTCTTTGAAGAATTGTTTTCGGACATCCATACCCGGCATGCGATCGTCGTCACCTTTCTGGCGCTCCTTGAAGTCATCCGTCTCGGACTCATCCGAGTCATGCAGGCACAAATCTGCGGTCCCCTCCGCTTGAGCAAAACGGAAAACTTTGGAAGATCATGAATTAAAACCCATTCTCGAGGCCTTGCTATTCGTCTCGTCCGATCCCCTTTCGATCGACCGGATGATGGGCGTCATCCAAGGGGTGGAAAAGCAGCGAATCAAGACCCTGCTCCTTCAGTTGGAAGAGGAGTTCATGCTGTCGAACCGGGGTTTTCATCTGGTGGAGCTGGCCGGGGGCTATCAATTCGTCACCCGTAGCGATCTGGCGCCTTGGATCAAAGAGATGGAACGCGCGCGGGCGAGCACCCGTCTTTCGCGTCCCGGGCTTGAAACTTTGGCGATTATCGCATACAAACAGCCGGTCACCCGGGGCGAGGTCGAGATGATTCGTGGCGTCGATGCCGCCGGTGTACTCAAAACCTTGCTCGACCGAAAGCTGGTAAAAATCGTCGGAAGAAAAGAAGTCGCCGGCCGGCCCATGCTTTACGGCACCACCCGTACCTTTTTGAAATACCTCGGGCTGCCGAATCTGGCCGCACTGCCCACCTTAAAAGAGTTTTCGGAAATTGCCGAAACGATGGCCGATCCGGAGGACACCGGCAACGCAGCCAATGGTTCCGAAGATTCCGAAGCCTCCTTTCAAGACAAGGACATGGGAGAACAACCCTCCCTCCGCTAGTCTTCCCAAGACGATGTGTCTTGGCTCGCATGATCGATGCCCGATGCATCAAACGAGCCGATCATGCAAAATCCCTCCGCGTTTCCAGACCCCATCCGCTCCCCTTTTATCGCGTCGGAACATGCCTTTTAGGTAAAAAGCTCAGAAACGCTCAAGGGCGGGCCCGAACACGCTTGGCATCAGGATAAAATCCCGGATTCAGGGAAAGGCTTACTGTTGGGAATCTTCCGAAAAAACCCTGGCGTGTTGATCCATGACAACGGGGGTGGGCATACGGTCGGCAGGGCCTTGAAATTCTACGCTGACCGACACCTTCGAGTCCAGGCTGCTTGCGGCTTCACCGGAATAAAACCCGCTGGTCGGCGCGATATCTTGATAATCCCGGCCGATACCAACAGTAATATAGCGTTCATCGCACCGGCATTGGTGGGTTGGATCGTACGAGACCCAGGTCAAGGATTCTTGTGGACCAACGGGGAGCAATACTTCGACCCAAGCATGCATTTGACCCTCACCCGAAAGATAGCCCGAGACATAACGGGCCGGCATTCCAACCTGTCGGCAAAGCGACAGCATGATATGCGTATAGTCCTGGCAGACACCCCTGCCCAGCGAAAAAGCTTCCGAAGCCCTCGTCTCCACACCCGTTCGGCCCACTTCGTAACGCATGTGAGCGCCCACCTGTTGCATCACGGTTTCGGTGATTTCAGCGGCATGAATCCGTCGGGACCGGAGCTGTCCGACCCACTGGGCTAAGGGCGGCGAATCATCGACCAGATGCGTCAGGCGCGTAAATTCCACCGGATCGACCCGGCAATCGGATTCCTGCGGCAAGACACCCTGAGGCAAGAGGTCTCCATGCAAGTTATAGAGCGCATGCGTTTCCACGCGCATCTCGACGGTACAGCTCATCTCCTTTATATCGGCATGATCCAACTGCCATACCAAATTTCCAAACGCATCGGTAAAATGACGATAGTCCGCAGAGGGATCCAAGTGCCAGCGGATATCCAGGCGTTGCTGCCGGCCATAATGTTGCGGGGGCGCCAAACGCATCAGAGTTCTCACCTGTTTCACGCGATCCTCATAGCGGTAAGCAAAACGATGGCGAACCGAAAGCACCGCCTTGTTGATATGGATTTGCGTATTCGGCATCTCAATGGGGCGGAGCCTTCGATGAAATGCCGGGGCCAGCTGCCCCGAAATACCGGGCGAACGAAAGAAGACTTGGCCGAGGCCGTCGCTGATCCGATCGAGGGATTTTAAGGCTTCCGAAATAAAGGTCGAGAGACCGATTTGATACACTTCTTCGAAACTGCTGTATTCCAAATCGGCCACCAATTGTCCTGCGAATCGTTCGGTGGCGCGTCGTTTCGTGTTTTGCGCCGGGCCGGAGAGCGCCGCCAGCAGATCGCGGACTTGACAAGCCGAAAACCGAACCGACCGGGGAAAGCGGTCATGAAACAAGAGAAACTGAACGATTTTTTTGGGCAAGAGATCTCCGCCGTAAACCCGCCGATAACTCTGGTAGGCGCTGGCCGACTTTAAGATGGCAATACATTGTTGAATCTCAAAGAGCGCCCGCACATTCGGTGCAGCCGACAGGAACACAGGATGCATGAGTAAACGCGCCGTATGTCCCGGGCGTTCGATGTTTTTACCGAGGCGATAGAAGATCCATCCTTCATCGCGAAGCATCGTGCTTCGAAATACGCCCCCAAGGGTATAGCATTCGGATGTAATATGATAGAGCAATTGATGCGGACTCGCAAACAGTTCGTCTTCCGTCCGATACTTCAAACTCAAATGAAAACCGTTTAAATGATGCCAAGCCTCGCTGGTCAACTGGTCTTGGATGGAGCGCGCGTTTTCTCGGGCCATTTTAATCAAGTTCACCAGGGCATTGGAATTTTTTTCGTTGAAAACCATAAAGGCCAGTACGTACTTGGTTTTCGTTTCGGGATAAAGCGATTTAAAGGTCTCCAATTCTCCCCTGCTTTCAAGGTAATGCTCCCAGTCGACCGTTGGTTCATCCTGATCGGCACGTTCGAGATGGATGTCGTAGTGCACATCGATCATACGGGATGTATATTCGGCACGCTCGATATAACGTCCCATCCAATAAAACATTTCGGCCGTCCGACTCAACATCTCGACACGATACTCCTAATCTTCGCCGTAAAGCACCCAAGTGTCTTTACTGCCGCCCCCTTGAGAAGAGTTGACCACCAAGGACCCTTGATTGAGGGCCACTCGGGTGAGCCCCCCTAACGACACCGTGATTTCCTTGCCGTATAGTACATAGGGCCTAAAATCGACATGCCGGCCTGCAAGAACGGTATTGCCCTTCTCATCGGAAACGATCGTCGGGTGGCGCGATAAGGCCATCACCGGCTGTGCAATATAGTTGCGGGGATTGGCCAGAATTTTTTGTCGAAACGCATCCCGTTCCGCCGTGTTGGCAGTCGGGCCCATCAACATGCCATAGCCTCCGGATTCGGCTACGGCCTTTACCACCAGGGACGGCAGGTGCTCCAAGACATAACGGCAATCGGATTCACGACTGCATAGATAGGTCGGCACATTGGGGAGCACCGCCTCCTCGCCTAAATAGTATTTAATAATTTCGGGAACGTAGGCATAGACGGCTTTGTCGTCGGCGATGCCGTTTCCGATGGCGTTCGCAAGGGTGACGTTTCCCGCCCGATAAGCACGAACGAGACCGGGGACGCCCAAGGCCGAATCGCTCCGAAAGACCTCCGGATCCAGAAATGCATCGTCGATTCGACGGTAGATGACATCGACCGACTCCAGGCCTTCGGTGGTTTTCATATACACACGATCCCCTTCCACAACCAGATCTTGGCCCTCGACAAGCTCAATCCCCATCTGCAGCGCCAGAAAGGAATGTTCAAAATAGGCCGCATTGTAGACACCGGGCGTCAACAAGACCACATGCGGATTTTCGCGCGACTGCGGCGCCAAAAAACGCAGATTTTCCAATAGTTGGTTCGGATACTGATCGACCGGACGCACCCGCATCCTGGAAAAAAGATTGGGGAACACCTGCTTCATCACGATCCTGTTTTCAAGGACGTAGGATATTCCGGAAGGGGTTCTCAGATTGTCTTCCAGCACCGTGTATGTTCCCTGGTCGTTTCGTATGAGGTCGATGCCGGAAATATGCGTAAAAATCCCCCTGGGCGGGCGAAAACCAACCATATCGGGATAAAATTGTTGAGAACTTTCGATCAGGTCTCGAGGAACAACCTTGTCCTCAATAATCCGCTGACGGCCGTAGAGGTCTTCCAGAAACAAATTCAATGCTTGTACGCGCTGGCGTAAACCGTTCTCGATCTGTTGCCATTCGCTGTTGGGGATGATACGCGGAACCAGATCGAAAGGAAAAATCCGCTCCGTCTGATCCGGATCGCCGTAGACCGTAAATGTAATCCCCTGGTTTAAAAACACTTGGTCGGCTTGACGCCGCTGGCCGTCAAAGGTGTCTAAGGATAATTTAGAGAAACGATTGCACAATTGGCGATAATGCGGGCGCGGTTTGTTGGAACGGTCGAATATTTCGTCGAAATAATGCCCCGTATCATAGGCGTCGAGAAGTGATTTCATGTCGTCCACTCCGTCCTTCATCCGTGAGCGAAGCCCCGGAGACCCGGCTTAAAAACCATAAGGACCCGCCTCTATTTGTAACACCTTTCCATTTTGAAAGGTAATAAAATACAAGAAATCGGTCGGCCCAAAATTGTACGTCCATTCTTCCCGCTTGAGGTATGATGGATCGAAATCGAGCCCGATACCATCATGTCTGTCCTTGAAGACCGGTTGGCCGCATTTACGCAGCACCTCTATCTTCTTGTCTCCCACGTCAACCACCTTCCCACAACGTGAAAACATGGAATTGACGATAAGGTCTTCGTTAAAGCCATACGCGCCCGGTGTCATCGCAACCACCTTCCCGTTGTGGAAGGTGAAGAACCGAATCAACTGGTTCGAGCCGAAATTATAGGTCCATTCTTCAACAAAGAGGTTCACCTTCCTTCTCTCGTGTGTCTGTGCGTCCGTGTAAAGTCTTCGTTCCCGCCAAGCATCGACATACGCCGGTCGGCCGCATTTGCGAAGGACCTCTATTTTCCGTGCCCCCTTCGTCACAATACCCATCCCGCATCGAAATGGGAAGGCTTCGATGGGGAACGCCGCGAGTGCGAAGACGGCCAAACCAATGATCATAGGGCGCATTTTCATCCTCTGCTTATATCCGTTTTTTATTGGCATTTCAATGCATGAATCGCTTGCGTTTGGATCACGAACTGCACGACAGCATCGAACACCCCGCCCGCGTGCGCGCCCAGTCCGGGCGTTTTGCTGCGAAGGCTTCCTTTTCAGGTTGCTCGTCATAGGGGCGGCGCAGCAAGTCTAATAGCTCATTCACCAAGGCATGATCGCCTTGTTCCGATTGGTCGATGGCCAACTGAGCAAGATAATTTCGCAGCACGTATTTCGGATTGACCGCGTTCATCCGTCTTCTCCGCTCTCCATGGTCCAAGCCGTCTTGCCGGAGACGTTCGATGTATTGACGCACCCAGTCGGCGATTCGTGCCTTATTTTCGTCCGCGAGCTGTTCGTGTTGGTAGTATGCTTCCTTCAAAGGAGAAATGAGAACATCGTCGGGGATACGATGCAATGGATCGCCATTCACATCGATCTTCGCCAAATTCCGATAAAAAAGTATCATGTCGGTTTCCAGCAATTGCAAGGTGGTCAGGAGATCCGTCATCAAGGTTTTGTCCGTTTCGGACTTAAATCGAAGCAGCCCCAGTTTTTGGGCCATCATCGCCTCCCAAGCGTCTTCATAATAATGCGAATATTCGTTGAGTGCCGCCTCCAGGGGCTCCGTTCGCCCGATCACCGGGTAGAGGGCATTCGCAAGTTGATAGAGATTCCACTGCGCGATTTGCGGCTGATGACTGAAACGGTACCGGCGGCCTTGGGCATCGGTCGTGTTCGGGGTCCAGTTCGGATCGAAATCTTCCAACCAACCGTAAGGACCATAGTCGATCGTCAAGCCTAGAATCGACATATTGTCGGAATTCATGACGCCATGAACAAAACCCACACGCATCCAATGCACGATCATCTCCGCAGTCCGGCGGCATATCTCCTGAAACCAGGGGAGGATGGTCTCCTTCGAGGGTTCTCCCAAGTGAGGAAAGTCGGTTCGAATCGTATAGTCGATCAATTGCCGCATCACATCGACTTCTCCACGGGACGCGAAGATTTGAAAATGTCCGAAGCGGGTAAAAGAAGGGGCAACGCGGCAAACAATCGCGCCCGGCTCCATTTGAGGATGACCATCGTAGAACATATCCCGAAGGATCTGCTCGCCCGTGGTCACCAGGCTCAGTGCCCTCGTCGTCGGCACACCGAGATGAAACATGGCCTCGCTGCAGAGAAATTCCCGGATGGATGAACGCAACACGGCAAAACCGTCCGCCGAACGCGAGTAGGGCGTCGGGCCGGCCCCCTTCAGCTGCAAGGCCCAGCGCTCCCCTTTTCCGTTGACGACTTCCCCCAAGTTGATCGCGCGGCCATCTCCCAATTGCCCGGCCCACGATCCAAATTGATGGCCGCCATAGCAGGTCGCATAGGGATCCATCCCCGCCGCCAAGCGATTTCCCGAAAATACGGCGGCGAAATCGGCCGTTTCACAGTCCTCACCGTTCAGTCCCAGGGTCTCCGCCATGTCCCGCGAATAGGCAACCAGCTCCGGACGGGCCACCTTCGTCGGCCGCACGCGTGAATAACAAGCGCCCAGCACCTGCCTTCGCCGATTTTCAATCTCGGGATCGGCAGGAAGCGCGCGCACAAAACGATTATCGAAGGGCAGGGTATCAAGCGGGGCCTTTTTCTTTTGTGGATGCATTCTCTTTAATCCAATCGCGTGGTCGTGCCGATTCATTGATTATTATAAAACATTGGGAAGAACGACGTCTTGGATTTTTTATCAGTGAAAGTCAAAGAGTAGGACATCGCCATAAAAACCGGGTCATGATTCGATCGGCGCTTCCTAATGTGACTTGTCTTGATGGAGGACTGCTCGAACCTTTCGCTCCATCTCACGGGGGCTGAAAGGTTTCGAGAGGATCGTGTAGGGTTCCAGATTTCCCTTATCTTGGGTTTGACCCGCAATATCGTGGCCGGAGGAAACGATCACCTTCAAGCCGGGATCCAGCGCACGAAGCCGCCGGAACACCTCCCAACCCGACTCGCGGGGCATGCTCAGGTCCAGGACGACCATGTCGATACACCCGCGTTCCCGTTCGAAGATCTCGAGCGCCTGCGCGCCCCCTTCGGCCAACAAGACCGTGTATCCGCGCCGCTCCAAAACCGCCTTGCCGAGATCGCGTATGAGTTCATCGTCATCCACGATCATGATCGTCTCGGCACCCTCGATCCCGGCGCAATCCCTCACGGCGTGGCCTTTCGTGACCACAGGCCCTTTGGTGCAAGGGAGATGGATCGCAAAGGTGGTCCCTTCGCCTTTGACTGTCTTCACGCCGATCCATCCCCCGTGCCTTTTCACGATCCCATAGCTGGAGGCCAAACCGAGTCCGGTGCCCCGGCCCACTTCCTTGGTCGTGAAAAACGGTTCGAAGAGATGCGGCAAGGCGGCCGCATCGATCCCCTCACCGTTGTCGGTCACGGACAGGCAAACGAAATCGCCGGGCTTGGCCTCGGGGTGCGCCTTGCAGTCGGCTTCATCCACATGCGCATTTTTCATCTCGATCCGTATCAAGGGCCGAAAACCTTCCCCTTTAACCCTTTCCCCTTTGTCCAACGATTCCTGCAGGGCATCCCGTGCATTCACGCACAGGTTCATGATGACCTGATGGATTTGGTCCGTGTCGATCAGCGAAGGCCAAAGCCCTTCGGCCGATTCCAATGTGATCTCGATTTGACGATCGATGGTCTGACGGAGCAGGTGCAGCACCTCGCCCGCCAGCTCCGTTAGGGATTGGGGCCGGAGGGTCATCGGGGTTTTGCGGCTGAAGGAAAGCAGTTCTTTGGTCAGGATGGCGGCGCGCCGGGCAGCCTTTTCGGCAGCGCGCAGGGATGCCTGCACTGCCGGTTGTTGCCGGGTCTGTTCCGAGACGATCTCCAATTGGCCGATAATCGGCGTCAGCAGATTATTGAACTCGTGGGCGACCCCGCCGGCGAGTTGGCCGATGGTCTCGAGTTTCTGGGCCTGGTGGAGCTGTTCCTCCAAGCGTTTCCGTTCGGTGATGTCGGTGTAGAGACTGGTGTAGTGAATCACATTTTCTTCCTGATCCCTGACCGCGTTGATCGAAAGCCGGTTTAGAAAGATGGTCCCGTCCTTCTTTTTGTCCCAGATTTCCCCCTCCCAATAACCGTGTGTGTGGATGGTGTTCCACATCCCCTCGTAGAAGGCCGCGTCATGCCGGCCGGATTTAAACATCCGTGGGGTCTGTCCGAGTACCTCTGCCTCCGAATAACCGGTGATCCGAGCGAAGGCGGGGTTGATCGAGATGATTTTTTGCTCGGCATCGGTCACCAAAATCGCCTCGGCGGCGGTTTCGAAAACCGTTGTTGAGAGGCGTTGCAATGCCTCTGCCTCCTTCTTCTCGGTCATGTTGCGAATCACCGCGATCAAGCAGGTTTTTCCGAAAAGATCGACGGTTGCGGCGGAAATCTCCGCAGGAATTTTAAGACCCTCTTTCGTTCTGCAGGTGAGATTGCCGGTAAAGCCCTTTCCTTTTTCAAAAACCGATTCAATAAATACCTGGAATTCGGACAGTTCGTCCGGATGGATGTCTGAGCAATGCAGCGACAATAATTCCTCTTTGGTAAATCCGAGCATCCGGCAGGCCCGGAGATTGACCTCCAGGATTTTATCTTCCCCTGGGTCGATCAGAAAAATAGCGTCGTTTGCCTGTTCAAAGATGGTATGGAATCGCGCCTCGGAATCACGAAACGCCTCCTCCACCTGTTTGCGTTCTCTCACCACCGCTTTCAATTTGTTTTTTTCTTCCAGCAAAACATCGTAGAGAACGGCATTGTGTATTGCTTGCGCCAAGCTTGGCGCAAGCAAGGGTATCAAATGACGCGTTTGCTCCGTCAGGCCGTCGATACGCTCAGAGGTGACATTCAGCGTGCCCAGGCACTGATTTTCGAGCCACAACGGGACGATCATATCGCTGAGCAATCCGAGCCGGATCAGTTCCCGGTCGAATTCAAAACCGGATGCGGCGGCGGCAATATCCGGGCGGTATTTCGATGTTTTTTGCTTCACTATTTCGGACCATACCGTGGTCTCCCACGGGACGTATTCCCCCATTCGATTCCATGCGCTGTCTTCTCGGTGCAGCGCATACACGCGGAATCCCGCTTGATCCGGATCGATCACGGCGACCGAGGAACAGACAATATCCAGATGGTCCCTCAGAAATTCAAGCGTCGTTTGTGTAACGGCCTTCAAAGACAGTCCGGAAGTAAGTGAGATATAGGTCTCTAATAGCCTGGACTGATAAAGGCTGTCCCTCAGCGCATTTTCCGTCTGCTTCCGATGCCGCGCTGCATTAAACGCCTCGATGATCTGACCGTAGGTTTTGAGCAGGGGTTGTAGAAATGCGACCAACGATTCGTCGTATCCGCCCGGCCGGTTGGCGATGCCGATCATTCCGATGAGGGTTTTTCCGCAACAAACCGGGAGGCCGAGGAACGCATCGAGTGCCGGATGGCCTTCGGGCAGTCCGCCCCGGCGAGAATCATTGCGGGGATCGTTGGCGATGACGGATTCACCGGTGGTCATCACAGACCCGAACAGCGTGTTCAGGTGATAAAATTCCAGTCCTTCCGGCGCATTTTCTTCGTAAAATGCGAGCGTCTCGTCATTCCAGGCAATATTGGTGATGGCGTGCGTCTTCAGATAAGGCTGTCCGTCGGCCTGATGCCGGACCTCCCCGATAAAGCCGTACGCACTCTTCGTTAAAGCAAGAAGGTCCGACAGCAAGTCATCGAATAACTGTCGGGGTTCGGTCTGACGGATGAAGTGTTCCTGCGCGCGGCCGATGGCCTGCAGTAAGGCGTTGGTCTCATTGAGGTGATCGTGTGGCGGCATCCTTGTATACCTCACTCATTATTGTTGAATTCAGATAAAACCATGAGCGACGATGATAACTCGCAATTGCCCAAGGGGGTGAAGAAACCCGATCATCCAAGTTCATTAAATCAATCGGTTCAAATTGACGAATGCGCTTTGGAAAATGTTTCGTAGTTTCCTCACTCTCTTCATATTTAGGGAAACTGGCAATATGCCAGGCTTGGAAGAACGGGGTTCTTTACTCCTTTCCCATTTTATTCTTTTCGATAAAGTCCTTCACCTCATTCATCCGCTGTGCCATCTTGGCAATGCCGCGCGTTATTTCATTGGTCGCAACCGTCTGATCTTCAACCGGACCCGATACAGTCGTGATGATTTCCTTGATGCTCACGATGGTTTCCGCCACATCCTGGATGGTCAAAACGGCCTTCTCGGTCTCTTCCTGGATCTCCGCAATCTTCCGGCTGATCTCTTCCACCACACCGGCCGTCATCGTCGAAAGCTCCTTCACTTCATTGGCGACAACGGAAAAGCCCTTGCCGGCCTCGCCCGCGCGGGCCGATTCGATCGTCGCATTCAATGCAAGCAGGTTCGTCTGCTGGGCAATCGAACGGATCTTTTTGATCATATTGCCGATCTCTCCGCTCGATGCCGTGAGATGGGAGATATTCTTTGTCGCCGCCGTTGTTTTTTCGACCGCCTTTCCCGCGATGTGGGTCGTTTCTTGAACGCTTTTGGAAATGTCGTGAATCGACTGATTCATCCCTTCCGCCGACTCGTTTAGGCTCTGTACACTACAGGCACTATCCCGACATGCGGCGCCCACCCACTCGCTCTGCGCGCTCAGCCGCTCCAGGCTAAGCCGCGCCGTCTCTTTTTCCTCCTCCAGGCCCTTCGTCAGCGGCCCGATGTATGAAATAAGCGCCAGGGTCATATCAAACAGGAATATTTTTACGATGGCCGGGAAAAAAGTGGACAAGGTGTCCGCCTTGGCGGTTTTTTGAAACATCCCCTTTGAAGCGGGGACTTCATTGACGATGACCGACAGGACCTCACAGATATATTTGGCATAGGTGCCGATATACCATTCCGGCTTGAGGTCCGCCTGCACGTGCGTCATGCCGACCTGCACCACCTTGCGCAAATAACCTGATCGATAGTCTCCCGACATCAGGTCTTCGAAATAGTCCTTCTGAATCTGCTTCAAGCGCCGGACCGTTTCTTCATTTTCAAAATATTGATTGGTTTTGGGAAAGCGCCTGAGGTGATCGTAGAGGCGTTCGAGAATGCTGGGCAGGTGCGGGTCCACCTTGGTTTTGACCTCCCGTATTGTCCGAATGACCGTATCGTCTATCTCCAAAAACCGCTTTAACAATTCCAGCCGGCCCGGATCGTCGAAGCCCAGCGATTTAAGCGAGCTGTCAACCCGCTCATCAAAACTTTTTTGCTTTTTGTCCATATTTGGACCAGCTCCAGGTAAAGGCGCTAACCCGCAGAAGCCTGCTGATAAGAAACTTCACTTGTCCTTCAAAATTTATTGTTTATCTTGCTGAATGAGTCTCATCCGGTTCGGTTGATGGCTTATGTGCGGTTTATCTCTGCTCCTCTGGTTCCTCTCATTTTTGGCCGTCAAGAAAAGTCGCAATGCCGCTGGCACTTGTCTGCTATTCAATAATGAGTGCTGCACTTGCGACCAGATTCCACGCGCCATGAATCAGAGGGATATCCGACCAAGGACTGTCTTTATTTGTCTTTCCTGGTTGGCCGCTTGTTGTCACGCCGCAGCTCATAGTATTCGAATGCCTCACGAATGTTGGCGCGCAATTGCTCGTTATCGCAGGGTTTGGTGAAGAATTTGTAAATCGCCCCTTTATTGATTGCATCGGCCATAGTCGCCAGGTCGGCATAGCCGGTCAATATAATCCGTATCGTGTCGGGATAGCGCTTTTTGACACGGTGTAAGAATTCGGCGCCGCTCATTCCCGGCAGACGCTGATCCGCTACTATCACTCCCACGGCATTGTTTGCCAGCAAATGAAATGCCTCCTTGGCGCACGCTGCCGTCAGGATGCGATATCCTTCATGAATAAACAGAGATTTAAGAAAATTAACGACATCCGCTTCATCATCCAGAATCAGCAGGGTGCGCTCTAAGGCGCCCGGTTGAAGGGTGTCCAAACAGCGGCCTTCCTCTAAGGTCTGTGTCATCTTGTCCACTGCTAAGGGCTTACTGAAGAAGAAACCTTGCATGGCATCGCATTGGTATCGCACTAAATGGGCCAGCTGGGCTTCCGTTTCCACTCCTTCGGCGACAACACACATCTTCATGTTGTGCGCCATATCGATAATTGAATGGACAATGGCAGCACTATCGGGGCTGGTCGTGAGGTCCTTAATAAACGATCGGTCGATCTTGAGCGCGTCGATCGGCATCCGTTTGAGATAACT
>JBHHXH010000049.1:0-21728 GCA_046756925.1 Nitrospiria bacterium | reverse complement strand
GGGCGGCTATTTTCATCGTATATCCCCCTCCGTCTTTGATGGAGATTTTTTGTTGCCAGCCGATCACCGTCTTGGTTTGCGTCATATTGAATCTCGATGAAAATCAATGCAACCGGATATTGCGAGTTGATCATATTAGAAGCGTTTGATTGGAGTTCGCCGGAGTTTTATTTTCCGGTGAAGGCCTTCGAGGATCGACAAAATAAGGCCGTAAAAAAGAAATTGGGTTCCGGCGCTCGATACCATCTCGGCAATAGAATGCGTTTCGTTGCGCTCGAAATAGAACGCGACGGTTCTGATATTTAGAACCATATGAAAGAGGATGCTTGGAATGAGCGATTGGGTCGATTCATAAAGATAAGCAAGCAATAGGCCGAATAAAAATGTGCTTTGCCCAAAACCGCCATGTCCCAACATAAATAGAATCGCCGTCATGAAAATTGCGTAGGATGGTCCCATTTTTCGACGCATGGGTCCGAATAGAAGACCCCTAAATACAATCTCTTCGAGGAGAGGTCCAATGATAATCAAGAAGATCACCGGTATCCACAAACGTCCGGTGCCTAATTCCGTCTCGACAACATTCATTAATGCCGTCCCTTGGTTGACCGCTCTTGTTTGACGGTCGATCAAGACCGCTAACAGATCCGGTCTCTTTAGGAGGTGTAGCAAGGTCTGGGACAGCGTATAGAAAAGTGCATTTCCTATTAGAAAATAGGCCGTAATCCATCGACATCCGGCAATGAGCCGTCTTGCAAGACCCTTATGAGACAGCCCCAGCGCAGCAAATGGTCTTTTGAGAATGCATCGGTAAAAATAAAGGAGTGCGAGGAGCATCGCGCCCTGGCCGAAGATATAGACGATCCATATTGCGGGCCGGTTTCCAGACAGGTATCCCGTTGTTATATTGACCAGTTCGATGAGGGCGGCAATGATGACGCCCAGCCAAATACTCCAGGTTTGCCGATCGAAGAGCGTTCTGCGTTTTTGGGGGTTCTCCGTTTCTATGGAAAAAAACCAGCCGATGCCCCATAAAATGCCAAGGTATAAGATGTGAGCGGTTATGTTTTTCATCACAATCCTCTCATCCTGATACGGTCACATATGCGTGCGATCCGGGACTCAAGGAGCACGGTACGATTCGATGCGCCGGCGAATAAGCGTATTCAGACGTCTTATTTTTTCCGGTGGGTGTTTTATCTTGAATATTTCAAAATATGAATCGATGGTTGCCGAATAGAAAACCGTTTTATAAAGGGCGAGAAGATCAGTCTTATTATTCCACATGCTGTGGATTATTTCTACAAGTCGTTTTGGCCTTCGACAGATTTTACTTTTTAACTATTTGAAATGATATAAAAAAGTCTTTTTGTGTGAACAGGTTCAATCGGCACTTTCTTTGCTTTTCACTAGTGTATCCGATTCCAAGGGGGTGGCGCGGCCATGTGGAATGAAACCATCGATAAAGAAACGGCTTGCAGACGATGTGGTGGTCGGATGTCTTGTGAATGGTTTGCTGGCAAAGCCGAGTTGATCGGATGCTGGCACTACAAGGGTTGGCGTTGTGTTTGCTGCGGCGAAATCATCGACACCCAAATTTTGATCAATCGTGTAAAAGCCTCCGGTTTGAAGGAAGATTCCCGCCCACTCCCGGTCAATCGTTTCTATTTGCTCAAATATTTTGGAGAGATGGCGAATAAAAACGGTATCGCCAATTACCGGTTTTGAATAAGGAATCGTCGGAGGAATATTGGTATTCAGTATAGAATGGAGGGAGTCATGAAGCGTTATTCGGAACCGGAAACAGTGGGGGAATCTCTTTTGTGGAGTGATCGTAAAGAAGGAACGCCATTGATCCTAGAGCGGTTGAAAACCCTCTTTAAGAAAGAAGATGTGCCTTATCGCGTTTTGCATCACCGGGAGGCCTATACGGCGTCGGAAGTGGCTCGATCCATCCACACCACCGGCTGGAGGGTGGTGAAGGTTGTTATCGTCCGGACTTATGGACAAGACATCATGGCTGTTCTCCCTGCCTGCCGTCAGATCGACTTGAATGCTTTTACGAAGGTGCTTGGGAAAGGTCAAATCGCTCTGGAAAAAGAGGATGCCTTGCGTCGCCGCTTTCCGGATTGCGAGGCGGGTGCGATGCCGCCTTTCGGGGGTTTTTATGGTCTTCCAGTGTATTGTGATGCCTCATTGAGCAAGGAACCGGTGATTTATTTTCAAGCCGGAACCCATCGGGATGTGATTGAGATGCGGTATCAAGATTATATTCGAATCGTGCAGCCGAAGGTGTGTCATTTTTCGATGGAACCTATCAGAGCGGCAAGCGGGTTTTAATTCGAACCCTGAAAAAAACGGTGTAGGGATCTCTTTAAAAAGTGTTGCGAATGAGTGGATAAGATGGAGTGCATTCATGTCTTCTACCGGCAAGTAGGAGATGTGGAGAAAGGTCTGCGTTCCGGTATTGATTTGCTTTAAGAAAGATGTTCCTCATCGTATCGAAAAGAAAGAGGGGATGATTCATCCCCTCTTTCGAATGTTTTATTGAGGCGGTCGTTAGGCCGCTTTGACATCGATGCGTCGGATTTTTTTTTGGGCTTCTTGGGTCTTCGGTAGTTTGATATTTAAGATCCCTTTCTCAAATTTTGCTTCAACTTTTTCCTCATCGATGGGGGAAGGAAACAAAATTGCTCTTTGGAATGTTCCGTATGTGCGTTCCATGCGATAGACATTCCCTTCCTTCCCATTGCTCTCATTTTTCTTTTCCCCACGGATCGATAGGACATCATTTTCGACCGTCAGATCGATGTCTTTTGTGTCCAGTCCGGGGAGTTCAACAGATACCTCATAAGCAGTATCATTCTCTAACAGGTTCAGTTGCGGGTGGAAGGCCGCGTTTTTTCGACCTCCAAAACCAAAGGGGGAGCGGTCAAAGTCTTCCGCCAATTCGTCCAGGAGGGCCTCCACCCGGCTATTCCCAAAAGAAAAAACAGGTGCCACCGTGCTTCTGTTTCGTTGTTTGTTCCTGCTTCCCCATACCCAGGGGGTCAATTCTCTTACATACATGTTCGTACCTCCTTATATTATATCTAGAGATTGTTTTGATTCAGGGGGATGCCCCTTTTACTATTAAGATAAGATCGAATATCTTGTTTTCAAGAGGGAAAATTGATGGCTCGATCCGCGGATCTTGGAGTGTGGAAATCGATTTCAAGGTCGCCTCGCCGTCCGATTCCGAATCGACGGCGGGTTGATTACAAAAGTTCGTTATGTCACTATTGGGCTTTCTTGAACAAGCGATTTGATGATCCAGATATTGAATTTATTCACTTCCTATCGATTGGTATATGGATCGGATCAATCGTTTTCTTTACGTTTGTCGCCGCCCCCAAGATCTTCAAGGCACTCCCGCGTCAGATGGCCGGAGATGTCGTCGGAAGGATCTTTCCGCAATATTATAAGATCGGACTTGTCTGCGGCGCGATCAGTATCGTCACCTTGATCCTCATGCCGAGCCCTGTTCGTCCGGTGGGCCGGATCCTTGTTTTAAGTATGATGGTTCTGCTGACGGCTTATGCCGTCTTCAGGGTCGGACCGAGGGTGCGACGCTTAAAAAACGAATTGAAGGAAGCAAAGGCCGGCGTCGAACGGGAGATGAAAGAAAGGGCTTTTCGCCGCCTACATGGTTTTTCGATGGTACTCAATATGATTGTGCTGATGGTCGGATTCGTGTTCCTCTTCTTGACGGCATCGGCGGTTGATTTTTCTTGAGTGGCCGTGTAAAGCTGTCGTTGTATCGGCGATATGACGTGTTTTCATAAACTTGACCTCCCTTGGACGAGTTGTTAGAATCCGCCATGATTCATGGCGGCAAAAGAGGGTCTTGCACTCAATAAAAATTCACGAAATCTATCAGAGTATTCAAGGAGAGTCGAGTTATTCAGGTTATCCTTGTGTTTTCGTCAGAACCACCGGGTGTCATCTACGGTGCCGCTGGTGCGATACGACACATGCGTTTGAGGAAGGAGAAGAAAAATCCATCGAGGCGATCATGCAGGAGGTTCGGGCTTTTGGATGTCAAAAGGTCGAGTTGACCGGGGGAGAGCCTCTTCTTCAAGGTGCCTCTTTTTTGCTCATCGCCGCCTTGCTCAATGAAGGATACTTTGTATTGGTCGAAACAAGTGGATCGATCGCCATCAACCGTGTCGATCCGCGCGCCGTCATCGTTCTGGACATCAAGTGTCCCGGCAGCGGTATGCAAGCATACGTCATATGGGAGAATTTAAGATACCTGAAGAAAAAGGACGAGGTCAAATTCGTCATTGCAGACCACGCGGATTATCTTTGGGCCAAAGGCGTGTTGGTGAATCATCCGGAGCTGAAACATAAAATCGTCCACTTTTCGCCCGCGTTCGGGGAGATCGATCCGAGGCAACTCGCTGAGTGGATCCTGGAAGACCGATTGCCGGTGCGGCTTCAGTTGCAATTGCATAAATATATATGGGATCCGGCGATGAAAGGAGTTTAAACAGATTGATGATGGATGTTCAGGTCAAAAGCGGGGCACTCACGAAGATGACGGGGGACCTTCTCATTTTCACTTGTTTTGAAGGAAAAGTGATTCGAGGTGCGGCCGCCTCGGTCGACCGGAAGATGGCGGGGGAACTTCGAAAGATTGTTTCGTCCGAAGGTTTTAAAGGGGTATTTTTAGAAACGATTCTCATCCGCACGAAAGGCGCGATCGGTTTTCAACGCCTCATCCTGCTTGGACTCGGAAAGCGTTCCGATATAACGGAAGACCGATTTCGTCAGGGGATGGGGAAAGGCGTATCCCTTGCGCAAAAAATCGGAGCGACACATCTTTGGGTGCCATGCGATCTGAAGGCCGTCGGATTTGCAAGCCTTCACAATACGGCTCAAACGATCGTTGAAGGCCTTTCGCTATCGCTCTATCGCTTCGATCGTCTGAAGACGGCGAAGAAGTCCGCTAAAAAGATAGAGGGATGCACCTTGCTCGTCCCCAGTAGAACTCAGGTTTCCGAAGCGCAGGAAGGGGCCCGACATGGGAACATCATCGCAGAGGGGGTTCATTATGTTCGCGATCTGTGCAATCTGCCCGCGAACATCGTTACACCGTCCTACCTGGCGAAGGAAGCGGAAACCATCACATCCGAAAGCGGGATGGAGGTTGAAGTCCTTGAACGCTCCGATATCCAAAAGATCGGGATGGGGGCGTTTCATGCCGTCACCCAGGGAACCGCCGAATCGCCGAAATTCATCTACATGTCCTATCGTGGGGCGAAGGGGAAAAAGGGGAAGCCGGTGGCCTTGATCGGGAAATCGGTGACCTTCGACACCGGGGGCATCTCTTTAAAACCCGGCGAACGCATGGAACAAATGAAGTACGACATGTCCGGCGGGGCGACCGTCTTGGGTGTGATGAAGGTTATCGGCCGCCTGAAACTACCTGTCGATGTCATTGCGTTTCTTCCCGCCACGGATAATATGCCCAGCGGTTCCGCCGTGCATCCGGGAGATGTCGTGACGACACTTTCCGGAAAGACCGTCGAAGTGGACAATACCGATGCGGAAGGAAGACTTTGTTTGGCCGATGCACTGAGCTATGCGGCACGGTATAAACCCGCTGTCATGATCGACCTCGCAACCTTAACCGGCGCCTGTGTCGTCGCCCTCGGGCAGCATGCCGTCGGATTAATGGGAAATAACGACGCCCTGATCGCGGAGATCTTGGCCGCGGGAAAGGAAACCGGAGAACCGCTTTGGCAGCTTCCGCTTTGGGATGTGTATTTCAAGCAGATCGAAGGAGAAGTGGCTGACTTGAAAAATGTGGGGGGGCGCGCGGCGGGCACCATTACCGCAGGGCTCTTTTTAAAGCAATTTGTGGAAGGCATCCCTTGGGCCCATCTCGACATTGCGGGTACTTCCTGGTACAGTGACGGCAATCATCCTTATATCTCGAAAGGGGCCACCGGGGTGGGTCTCCGTCTCTTGGTCCGGTATTTAATGCAGCAGTCTAAACGGAAGAAACGATGAAAACCGTTCAAAAAATCGGTCAGTTCATGATGGCCGGATTCGAAGGCACGACGCCTTCGAAGGAGATCCGGGAACTCATCAAGAAAAGACATGTCGGCGGCGTGATCCTTTTTTCGAGAAATATCGAAAACCCCGCCCAATGTATAAAGCTGACAAAATCCCTGCAAAAACTTTCTCCGGACGCGCCACTCCTGATTGCCGTCGATCAAGAGGGCGGACGGGTTTCCCGGTTTCCGGCATCCTTCACCCCATTTCCGTCCGCCAGAACGGTGGGTCGCTGCGATTCGGTTTCTCATACCTATCGTCTAGGAGAGGCGATTTCTAAAGAGCTTCTTGCGGTCGGCATCAATATGAATTTCGCACCGGTCCTTGATGTCGATACCAATCCAAAAAATCCCATTATCGGTGACCGGTCGTTCGGGTCAAGTCCGACCCTTGTGTCCAAACATGGTCTATCGATGATTGCGGCGATGCTCGATTGCAAGGTGATTCCCTGCGGAAAACATTTTCCGGGGCATGGCGATACCGATCTCGATTCGCATGAGGCCCTTCCCCGTGTGCAGCATGCCATTATTCGCTTGACCGATTTGGAGTTGAGGCCCTTTGTTCATGCCATTGAAAACAGACTGCCTTGTGTGATGACGGCGCATATCTGTTGCACCGCATTCGATGACACCCTCCCGGCCTCTTTGTCGAAAAATGTCGTGACGGAGCTGCTGAGAAAGACCATGAAGTATGACGGAGTGGTCATCACGGACGATCTTGAGATGAGGGGGGTTAGCGATTCGTTTACCGTTGCGGAGGCGGCCGTTCGTGCCCTTCAGGTCGGATCCGATATCGTACTGGTCTGTCATTCGTACGAGCAGCAAACGGCCGCCTTGGATGCGATGCTCTCCGCGGTCGAGAAGGGTGAGATCTCCGAGGCGCGTCTCGAAAAGTCGTTGGGCCGTATCCTCGCGTTAAAAGAACATTTCCTCCTTCAGCAAAATCATTCCATCATGAAGGCATTACGCGAGACGATCGGTTCCGAAGACCATCGGGACTTGGTCGAGACGATCGAAAAAAGAGGGAAGGCCTAAAGCCCGCGTACCCTCCGAAATTCATCTTGAGATCCCTGCTCCAAGGCTTGGAATGAAAAAGTCTCCTGCGATTTTCTTTGCCGAAGGTTTTCTAGAAAATCATCGCAAACACTTTCTTAGGGCCGCCCGATCGATGGATTTCAAACCGCCTTATGATGCGACTTCCTTCCTATATCGATGACTGACTATCTGATTCAGTATATAGAATGGGGGGTGGAACACGCCGGTTTTTGGGGGTTTATGATCGTTTTTTTATTGATGACGATCGAAAGTTCTTTCGTTCCCTTCCCCAGCGAGATTATCATGATTCCCGCCGGTTTTCTTGCATATCGCAGCGAATTGTTGTTTTCGTCCCCACTGATCGATTTACTGCTCGCTGTACTCTTTGGTACCCTGGGCTCGATCTTGGGGGCTTATATCAATTACTTCCTATTCCTGAAACTGGGACGGCCTTTTTTGTATCGGCACGGAAAATATTTTTTCCTTTCTCATGCAACCATCGCACGGGCTGAAGAAATATTTAACCGACACGGAGACATTACCACCTTTGTCTGCCGTCTGCTTCCGGGTATCCGCCAGCTTATATCCATTCCCGCTGGACTTGCACGGATGCCGCTTTTCCGTTTTACCTTGTTTACCTTTCTTGGGGCGGGGATTTGGTGTGCGGTGCTCGCGCTTACCGGATTCTATTTGGCATCATTTGCGGGGGCGATGAGCTATGCCGATCTTGTCTTCGCCGGCAGGGACAATATCCGTGCATATTTCCCTTGGCTGATCGCGATTATATCGGTGATTGTGCTCTCATACATTTTTCTCCACCAGAGGATCATGTCCACGGATGCGGAAAAATCGAACTAAGGAGGATGCGAGTATGTCATGCCGGTTGAGCTGGTGCAGGTAATTCGATGATGATTTCAAACCCCAAGATCCCATCCTAAGGAGGAAAGGCGATGTCGGCAGCCGTTTGGTGGCCCTTGTTTCCCCTTCTATTTCTTATCGTGCTCGCAGCCTTATTGACCGCCATGATCCGGCTGGCGCGATCGGGCAAGGGGACCCGAAAGGCATGGCTTGGACTTTCCTTGGCCTTGGTATTTTATTTCTTGACCTTTGCGCTCGGACGTTGGCGATGGCTCCACATGCCCTTGTCGAATATTGCGGAACTTTTTATGGTTTATAACGCGTATCATTTTTTTAAAGTACGGCAGAAAGACCTCGCCTGGTGTAATATTGTTGCGCTCTTTGCGATCGCCATCGATTTTGCCCTTCATTATATCCTGAAATAGTCGGCTTCTGGTCTGCACAAGGTTCCGGCATGTCTTTGAATCTAGGCAAGTTTTAACTACCCAAGTATTCTTGCGGATAGGGCCCCTGAGGGATCCCTCAGGGGCCTTCTCTTCCATTTCCATGTCAAGGAGGAGATCCAGGGGGTTCTTCACCGAGAAGTGGCCTGATTCCAAATATCCAACATTACATGGATCCTACATTGACAAAAATAGTCACCGAAGTGGCCCATTCGGCATTTTTTCTCTCTCGGCAAAATCGGATATAGCTGACCTGATATAGTCAAGTTATTGAAAAATAATGATTTATTTTTTCTATTTTCGGGCGGCACGCATCCGGGATTATGGCATCTATTGTGCACTTTCCTGGGGGGGAGTTCCCAAGGTTTTTTTTATTCAGGCGGTGCCTTTATTCAATGAAAATGGCATATCGTATTTCGATCTATTGTGTTTTTACCTGCCTCACGTTTTCCTTGGCCGGTTGCGGGACAAACGTATCCGCCGGGCCTTCCGGCGTTTTCGTCGATGAGACGACGGAGGCTTTTCTGATGGAGTCATTCAAGGCCGCCAAGGCCTGCAGCAATTTAGAGCTAGGAAATTTCGAAGACGTATCTGTTGTGTTTATGCCGCCGAATTTTCCCTGTAAACACTACGACGGCGGTTGCAGCGGGGAATATGTGCACCCCAATTTTGTAAAAGTCGGATCGCTCTTTGTGTGGAAACACGAAGTGATTCATTACCTCCTTGATTTGAATACGGGCGATCCCGACGCCGGGCATCGTAATTCCCTCTTTAAGGATTGTATTTAAATCTTCCGAAAGCCCTCGTTTTATTCATCCTGTATTTTAGGAAGCGTTGATTTCGTCTGGGGTGAAGGGTGGGTTTATCTTCCGCGCCGAAGGATTTCACCGGCGAGAGCAAGGTAGGCCTTTGCCCCTCGCGAAGCGGCGCCATAGTACAATACCGGTTTGCCGTGGCTGGGGGCTTCTGCGAGGGTAATGTTGCGCGGAATAATGGTTTTGAGGACGCGATTTCCAAAGTGGGTTCGGATTTCCTGAGAGACTTGGTTACTTAAATTGTTTCTGCCGTCATACATTGTAAAGAGGATGCCTTCGATATCGAGACCGGGGTTCAGGGATGCTTGAACGCGTTTCATGGTTTTCATCAGGAGCGCCAAGCCTTCCATGGCGAAATATTCGCATTGAAGCGGCACGAGAAGGGTCCCGGCGGTTGTGAGGGCGTTGAGCGTTAATAATCCGAGGGAGGGAGGGCAGTCGATAATCACATAATCGTAGCGATCGACATTGGATTTCAGGCGTTCTTTTAAAATCGTTTCGCGGCCGTTCATGCCCACCAACTCGACCTCGGCCCCAACCAGATCGATGTTTGCCGGCAGCAGGTCCAAGTCCGGCACTTCCGTACGAACGATCAGTTCCGAAAACGGATGCCGGCCGATTAAGAGGTCGTACACGCTTCCTTCCAATGTTTCCCGGTTGATTCCAACGCCGCTGGTGGCATTTCCCTGGGGATCGAGATCGACGAGTAGGACCTTCAACTCCGCAACCGCCAATGAGGCCGAGAGATTGATGGCCGTCGTTGTTTTTGCGACGCCCCCCTTTTGGTTGGCGACGGTGATGATTTTGTGCATCTGTTCCAGATCCTTTCAGGGCGTTATCGTAGCACAATCTATTTTTGAAGGAAAGCCGCCCGGGATCGGCTTAAATTCCGTGAAAACCAGTCAGCAAGGGCTTAAAAGGCCGCGTGTTGAAGAAATCCGAAAGGTGGTTGTTTGTAAAAGATACGATATTTAGTCTAGAAATCGGTTTTTTATATCGGCGTCCGGAACGAAACAGGTTTTTCGTTTTCCAAATATTTTATAGCGGTTTCTTGCCACCCAATTATAGATGCCGTTCCGCAACGGTTTTGGGATGAGAACCAAAGCATACAAGATCGGCCAGAGGCCGTCCAATTTTTTTACAACATGAAGGGCGGCGGTCGATTTTGTATAGCATCCTTTCGGGCTGATCAATGCAAAGGTTTTAAAATTTCCGGCAGGCAGGCCATACTCTTCGAGCAGCGCTTGGCCGATCTCCGATTGTATCGCGGCGAACTTGAACATTTTTCGGGAATCTCTCTTAAGGATGAAGACCGTTCCGAATGTGCAGAGACGGCAAAGGCCGTCGTATAGAATCAAATTTGAGGGGATCCGCTTATGGTGTACTGAATGCGCCATTTACAAAGATTCATATCCCCAAAAAGTGCTGAATCTCATCCAATACTCGGTTTTTCTTATATACTATAATTGATGAAAGGTCTCTATAGCCCTGCGCCCGGTCCTCCGGGTCGCTATTTTATCACGATCTCGGGAGAAAAATGCCGATGGATACCTTTATTGCCAGACAGCCTATCTTCGATCGGGCGCAAAAAGTGTATGGATACGAATTGCTCTTTCGCTCTGGGCTCGACAATTTTTTCGACAATTCGGACCAAAACCAGGCTTCCTCGAAGGTGATCGGCGACAGCTTTTTGGTTCACGGCTTGGATATTCTCACCGCCGGCAAAAAAGCTTTCTACAACGTGACCCGGGAGACCTTGGTCAGAGAATATTGCGCCATGCTTCCGATAGATTTAACGGTTGTGGAGCTATTGGAATATATCGAACCCGATGCGGAGGTATTGGCGGCTTGTAGGCATTTAAAGGCCGCTGGATACCCCATCGCCCTCGACGATTTTGTCTATGAGGATAAGTTTCAACCCCTGGTGGCGCTGACCGACATCGTTAAAGTCGATTTTCTAGAGACCGACCTCAAAACACAGAAAAGTATGGCCGATCGTTTTATCCCGCGAGGGATCGAAATGCTGGCCGAGAAAGTAGAGAGCTGGGAGGTGTACCGAGCGGCCAAGGAGATGGGGTATTCTTATTTTCAGGGCTATTATTTCAGTAAACCGACCATCTTGAGCACAAAGGATATTCCGGAGTTTAAGCTCCACTACCTGCAAATCCTCCAAGAGATTCATCGTCCGGAATTGGACTATCACGAACTCGAGGAAATTATTAAGCGCGAGATGTCGCTTTCCTACAAGCTCTTGCGGTATATTAACTCGGCCTTTTTCGGATGGCGCGTGGAAATTTCTTCGATCAATCATGCCTTGGTGCTACTGGGCGAAAACGAGGTGAAAAAATGGGCGTCTTTAATGGCCTTGGCCAATATGGCCGAGGGCAAGGCGGATGAATTGGTGATCCAGGCGATCGTTCGGGCCAAATTCTCCGAATCCCTTGGCCCCATTCTCGACCTCGAAGCCCGGTCTCAGGACCTTTTTTTAATGGGGATGTTTTCCCTGATAGACGGCATCATCGATCGCCCGCTGGCGGAGGTATTGGGAAAAATTCCGATTGCGGAAGATATAAAAACCGCCTTGATTGAGCGGGAGGGCCGTCTTGGTGAAGTGTATAAACTCGTCTTGGCCTATGAACGAGGGGATTGGGAAAAACTGAAGGATTTATGTAAAAAACTGGGAATGGACGAGGCGGGTTTTTCCCAATTCTACATGCAAGCGATCGATTGGGGGAGCCAAAGTTTTATGAATACATAAGGACATGCCTGCCGTATCGGAGGTTGTTATACACGTTGTAAAGCGATTGGATAGACAGGACAAACGATGGGAATTGAATCGAATCAGATGAATCATCCTCGAAAAACGTCAAGAATGCCGGTGGCCACCGCGGCCATCATCTCTCAGCGTGGTGTCGAGACGACATCAAAGGTCTTGGTGCGAGATCTTTCCGCCGAAGGCATGGGATTTTATGGTCCGTGTCCTTACTCAAAAGGGACCATGCTTCTCATTCGAATTAAACTCATTACGACCACCTATGAAGTGATTGAAGAATCGATCATCGGAAGGGTTGTTTGGGAAGAGAAGCAAAAGGAGGACCTTGGCAAGGATAAACAATACAGCTTCGGCGTCGAATTTCGAAAAATGGAAGAGCGGAACCCAAGGCTCTTTGCCTATATTAAAGAATTTGAAAAAATCTCGCATCAGGCCTAAAGAGGGGACGTATCGAATCGGGTCATTTAAATGCCCGGTTGTTCCTCATGCCATGGGTCTTGCGTTTTCTTTTTTTATCACTGGATCGAATGTTTTTTGTTGAAAACCGGCCTTCATTCCGCGGGCGACGTTGCATTATACTCCTTATTCAGCCTATATTTCTTATCTTTGGTCTGATGGATGACCTCCGGATGTCACGGTAGCACTCATCAACATCTGGTGTCTTCCCCTTCCTTAAATTCATTTCGGAGCGACTTATGTTGAGCCTTGTGAGTGAAGAAATCGAACACTATGCCCAGCGGCATACCCGGCCGGAGCCGGAACCATTACAACAGCTGATGGCTTATACCGACGAACATATGGAGCTGCCGCAGATGTTGACGGGCCGGCTTGAAGGTCGCCTGCTTAAATTGCTGGTGCAGCTGATTCAACCGAAGTGGGTCGTTGAAGTCGGGACCTTTACCGGTTATTCCGCGCTGTCGATGGCGGAGGGGCTTCCCGAAGACGGACGGATTATCACCTGCGACAACGATCCTGCGGCACAAAAGGTTGCGCAGGCGGCCTTCGATGCGAGTCCTTACGCAAGTCAAATCGAATTGCGAAAGGGCGAAGCGATCGACACCATTCGGCAATTGGACGCGGTCATCGATTTTTCTTTTATTGATGCGGACAAAGTGATGTATCCGGAGTATTACGAGGCGATTCTCGAAAAAACACGTTCCGGCGGCGTCATCCTGCTCGACAACATGCTCCAATCGGGCCGCGTCCTTAACCCAGAAGATAAAAACGCAAGAGTCATTCACGAGCTCAACGAAATGATCTGTAAAGATAACCGGGTCGAAAATGTGCTGTTGACGGTACGGGATGGTGTGCAGTTGGTACGGAAAAGGGCTTGAGGGGAAAAATTTTTCGAAGTCTCCTATTTTATGTCACGTGTTTTTGTTTTTCTGCACGGTCCAAACCCTCGGTCGCCCGGAGATTCATCCATCACTTTGCTGAAGTATTGAGCACTTTGGCCATACCTAAAGCCGAGTCGTCCGGCTCAAGATAAAAGCAAAACCATATGAGCAATTCGAGGAAAAGGTCATTGGGATACTGCCCCTCAGTTGTACATGTTTTCGCATTTCCGCTGGGAATCAATGCTTCTACAAGGATTCTTCTATGTTGAAGGGCCGGGTGTCGAAAAGCAGTAAAATCTTGCAGATCCGGCCGTCGCGTACTTCGAAGACTTGGGCCATCGGGGTACCCACACCCGGTTTTATAAAACGATAGATCAAGCAGGCGGACGATTCCGATTCGTATGCCCGGATGATTCTATATTGCATGCCTTGGGGAGGATTCGATCTTAGGGCTTCGATGTAGTCCTCTGGTGAATCGAAGGTGTAAAACGGTCCTTGAAAAGTAAAATCGCCGGAGAGCAGCGGCTTTAATTGCTCAGGGTTGTCTTCTGAGAAGAATATGTCCATGAATTGTTGCGCGAGCGCCAGCGGTTTCATTGTTTTGTGGGCCGTTTAGGGTCGGGAAGACGATTCGCCCGTTTCAGACATCGGTCTATACCACAGTTGCATGATCCCGGAAGCATAGGGGGTCCACTTCAGGCGTTTCAAGGTGGTTCGTTTTGCCTTGAGCGACAAGAGCGGGATGCCTTCTCCCAGCACGATCGGGACGATGCTGATGCAATATTCGGAAATAAGACCGGCGTCGTGAAAGGACTTTGCGAGCTTCCCGCCGCCCACCAGCCAGATTTTCTGATGCCCATTCTCCCGCAGCATTTGCATGATTTCATCGGGTGTGTTCGATGTCGTCCGAATCTCCGGGTGGTTTGTGGCGATATCTTTCGATGTCATGACCCAACAGGGCTTGTCAGGATACGGCCATTTCCCGAAAGACAGTACTTGTTCGTAGGTGATCCGACCCATGATTAAGGAATCGAGACCTTCGTAGAAATCCTTATAGCCGTGATCGTCTTTGGATAGATCGACCATATCCAGCCAGGAGACACCCCCGTCTTTATCCGCGATGTAGCCATCGAGACTTGATGCGACGTAGTAGGTTAAAGCCGTCATATGCCTGCCGAGCCGTCTTGTTTCGTTTTTACAAAGTGGCGCTTGTTCGTGCCGGATTTCTCGTCCACGCTGTTTCCCGCTTCCTCCCATCCGTTTTTCAGAAGAAAAAAGTGCGCTTTTTTGTTGCCTTCAAAACTGTCGATTTTAATTTTAGGGTGACGCCGAAACAGCTGGGTCTCGCAATGTTTGAGCAGTCGACTGCCCAAACCCTGCCGATGGAACCCGTCTGCGATCATCAAGAATGCGATTCTATCCGCTTGGCATCTTGAGAATCCAACGAGACCGGCATCGATCAGAAGCACATCGTATTCCGATATATTCTCGAGGAGGTCAAAGTCGGCTGCGACTGCGTCGATGGCGGCGGATACGTCTTTTTTTTCAAGAAACGATCGGTACAGACTGGAAATGGTCCCTCTGGCAATATCTTGTAGAAAGGGTATATGCGATGCGTTGGCTTTTCGTATCTCGATGTGCATTGGGCTGATTTCTCCTGATGGTTGCCTTGTGTCCTCACAGCGATAAACTGCGTGAAAGTTTGTCGATTCATTTATGGCGTTCTGCGTCGTTCTGCCGGCGTGTTTTGAGATTTATGCGCATGCTTCATTCCTTTGGTAAGGGTGTATATGACGTCCAGTTGGAGCGCCTCGGCCAACTGTTGTGCGTCTTCGATATTGGCGAGAACATGTTCCGGATGATGGGCATCGGCGTTGCAAATGACTTGAATATCGAAATCGGCGGCCATTTCCCAAAACGGGCGCCAAGGGTAGGGGTAGGGTCGCCTGTTTCCGGAAGATCGGTGTGGTTTTCGGAATCCGTTGCCGTTGATTTCCAAGGGGGTTTGAGTGGCCTCGGCGGCTTCGAGGATGTCGCGGGAACAGGCCGCCACATCGGCGCTCCAAGTGTCGTGGCTGCAGCCGAAAATGTCGGGATGTGCGATGAAGTCAAACAGGGCCGTGTCCATCATTTCACCCAAGTAACGGGCATAGGCGGCCAGGGCGGCGGGCGTGTCCAAATCCACAAAGGAGTTCAGCCAATGCCCGTTCAGCGGGGTGTAATGTCCGGCGCCGATCAAGTAATCATAATGCCGCTCGCCGAGCAGTTCGTCTTGGTAGTAAGCGTGATAGGACACATCGTATTCGCACTCCATGCCTTTGAGGACCTGCATTTCCGGCAAGCGCTGTTGAGCGGATGAGATTGCCGCATCGTATGCATCCAGTTGATGGAAGGCCATCCGCGCCTCCGGCCAGCGATTGTCCGGCAGCGGGGCGTGATCGGAAATTCCCAGCACACGGCTACCTTGTTGGAAGGCGGCCCAGGCATAGTCGATCGCATCCCCAGTTGCATGCTTGCATCGAAACGTATGGGTATGAAAATTGGTCTTCATGTTTTTTTTTACAGGGATCCTCCGGTTTGTTTCGCTAAGTCCACCGCTTTTGCAAAGGCTTTTTCCATGTCGGGCAAGTGGGTGATTTCCGGAACGACTTGGATGTATTGAACGATTCCGCGTTGATCGACGAGGATGATCGAGCGTGCCAGCAGCATCGGGCCGTTCATCAGCAGGCCCGTGGCTCGGCCGAAATCTCCGGCTTTGTAGTCCGAGAGATATTGGATGTCTGTGAGTTTTGCTTCTTTTGCGAAACGGGTTTGCGCAAAGGGCGTGTCGCGGCTGATCGTCATCCGCACGACGTTTTTCGGCAGCTGATCCCCTTCTTCACCCAAATAATGGGTCTGCGCCTCGCACACCTTTGTGTCGACGGAAGGGACGATGCTCAAGAGTAGGACCTTTCCTCGAAAGCGATCCAGGTCCACACCAGACATGGTTCGCGCGTCCACGAGGTGGGTCAGCGGCATCCGCTGCCCCAGCGAAATGGGGGTGCCGATCAGCGAAAGGGGCAACCCTTTCCGGGCCACCTGGCTACCCGGAGGAACGGTGTCGGAGTTTACGACCATGTGTGCCCGATGTGCGGCACAGGCCGCGAATAAGCATGAAACGCCGAACACGAAAATAACCTTTAATATTGTTTTGTTCATGATTGGCCTCCAAAGGGACTTGCGTCTAAATGCCTTCATCGGAGTGTTTGTTGGAGTGTTTGTTTTTTTTAGTATAGGCGAAAAGACGCCTCGATTTCAGTTCTATTTTCCTTCCTCATCAGCATACGGATTCGATCCCTGCGATCGGGTTATGGAGAAGTCTGCTCGGGGTGATATGGCCTTATTCGAGAGATGTTATGCCCGTCTCACCCTAAAGTCAATTGCCGCAGGGGACACATATTTTGCGATTGTGGAATTTAAAAACATCGATGCGGATTGTGACGAAAGCTTAAAAAGCATTGACGTGGGAAGGCTGAAAAAACGTTCGGCATGGGACTGAAGAGGTCAATTTTCATTCGAGGGACGGTCCTCACCTTTTTGATTCGCGGTTTTGTGTTTCTTAATATAGAAAAGCGTGATCAGAAAGGAGATCACCGGAAGCCCAATGATGATGAATAAAAACAGGCCGATCATTGCGGTCTTCAAAATCGTTGCCTCATGTTTAAAGCGCCGGATCCGTTCCGAGCGTGATGCGCTTCATTCCCTAAATTGTATTCTACACTAGTTTACACCATCCTGAAAGAGATGGAAGGTGAGATCGGAGACCAGAATATGATTGGATCGATTGAGGTCAGCCCCATTGTCCTCTTTCGGATTCTTTTTTTTTCGATCGCTTGCCTTTAAAAATAATAGGACAATGAAAGTTGTAAAAAATCGTCATCTCGTTGTGGATAAAGGAGATCGTTTGGAACTTGTTGTGCGAAGATGGAACCTTCGACTTCTATCTTCCAATGGTCTCCAAATCGGCGGCTCCCCTCGATATTCATGGCTTTTGACGAATTGTCCAAATCTTGGATGATTCCGATCAGGAGTTCCGAATCGTTCATGTCATTCACGGCGAGTCGAAGCCCGACCATCAAATCGTTTTCAAAGGGGGTCCTTGCCTGTTCGTTTCGCGTATCGAAGAGCCATTCTCCAATAAGGCCTAAATCGGACTTGGTCTCGAAAATCCCAGTAAAAGTATATTCGAAACCCGTGGTCCAAGCCTCGAAGGATTCGCCTTGTCCGATACGATGGATGAGTTCCAGCTTTAAGAGCCAGATCTCGATAATACGTTGAACGTCCAAACCGGTTTGGCTGATCTGTTCGTAAAAAGGGATGAGAACGGGATTGCCGCCGGCATCCACTCCCGGCAGGAGGGTCGGTTCTCGGCCGGTGCCTTGAAAATGAGAAAGACCGAAGTCCCAATCTCCAAGCGTTTGGCTGTAGCGGATGGCAAGGTCGAGACGATGATTTTCCGCCCCGCTCTCGAATCGGGCTTGATCGGTATCGATCACCAGAGGCCCGCGGAGTCGCCCTTTGAGGCCGGGAAAAGTGCGCTCACGAAAATAAGGAAGCAGAAAAAAGTCGAGCGTCCCCCAATTTCTTAAAACAGAGAGGTTAATCATTGGCTGTCCGAGTTTTTCTTCGCCATCAGGAAGTTCAACAAGATCGGTCTGGTTAATGATATCGACCAAATGCTGTGACTCGGCGACACCCCAAAAGATTTTACGAAGGCCGACACCCAGCTCAAAGGCTTCAGGGTACCAGAGAACGAAGAATTCTCTGATATCCCCATGGCTGCGTTCGGCATCTGCGCTGTCGAGGCGAAAGAAGGGGACAAAAGTCAAACTATGTTCTTTCCATTCACGGAAAAGCTCGGGTTGTCCCACGATCGACCCTTGTTGGTTTCTTTGGCCGGGATGAACCGGATCCTGAAAGAAGAGGCGCCCTTCAATCCCTGCGTAGCCGGAAATTTCATAGGCCCATGCCGAGATATCCGTGAAGAAAGCCAAGAGAGGGAAGACGAGCCACATCATTCTTGAACGAATGTTCTTCACCGGGCTCTTTTTAAACTGTTTTTGTTAAAGTCGCGATCACTCAAGCCGGTTTTGAAGCGGTAGTCCTTCCATTTTAAAAGAGTTCCCTTACCGGTTTGATGATTCATCATTTCCATGCGGTCCGCACGCCAATGTTTCCCGGCATATTGCCGGTAACCGTGATAAGTCAATGTCTTGAGTAATGTATTTTTCCGATCATAATAATCGACCTTGAGGGGGATGTATTCCGCCTGATCGTACCAAACTACCTGGCGGGTATATCCTGACTTTGGATCGACCGGGTCGAGCTCGACCACGAAGGTCGGTTTCCCTTCATACGCTTCATCCCGAAGCCAACGATAGGTGTATTTTTCGACTTCTTGGCTGGCGATGTCTTCAAAGGCATATTCACTGCCCATGAAGGAACCGGATTTATTGGAGGAACTGATGCGCTTGACACGCTTGAGTGCAGGGAGAAAAAGCCATTGGTCGTCGTTTTTCACTTTGTGTGTAAAACTCAAAAAAGCGGTGCCTTTGACGACTTTTGGATTGTCGAAAATAATGAGCGACTTGTCTCCATCACCCGGTACTTCGAGGGTACGGTTCCTGATAACGCGGACACTCTTTTCACCTTGTTTATTGACTAAGGTCATTTCAAGGGTGGCTGTAAAATCGCCAAACCCGTTATCCCGGCGATTCATCTCCTTGGCGATCTCCAGGCCTTTTTCCTCCGGTGTCTGCGTCATTGCTGTGATCGGGAGAAAAAATAGAGCGAAGATAAAAATGAAAATAAAAATGAAAAATCGATGCATGGTTGACCTCCTTTCCGTTTAACCGATTCTTATCTTAGACGACGCTTTCAGTCCGGGGCGCGGCGGTGGAAACGGTTTCTCCCCGCTTTCGTTTTTCGATCACCATCAATAGGGGCGGAAGGAATAGAAAGTCTGCTGCCAATGCGAAGACGATGGTAATGGCTGTCAAAAGCCCCATCTGCGAATTCAGTGCAAAACCCGAAAAGGTGAGGACCAAAAAGCCCGCCGCCAGGACAAAGGATGTGACCCAGAGGGCGGTTCCCACATTGTGAAAGGCATAGCGGACGGCGTCGTGGCTGTTCATGTTTCGTTCTCGTTTTGCGCGAAGGTATTTACTTAAGAAGTGGACCGTGTCATCAACCACAATGCCTAAGCTCATTCCGGCGACGATGGATGTGCCGACGCCGATTTCTCCCACCAAGAGCCCCCAGAAACCGAAGGCCATGCCGGCCGGCACAAGGTTGGGGATCAGACTCAGCAGGCCGATTTTTAGATTTCGGAAAGAGATGACCAATATCAGTGAAATCAGGACCAAGGCAATCGATATGCCGCCCAGCATGCTTTTGATATTCCGTTCGGAAATATGCGAAAACATGATGGTTGGGCTGGCGCCCGGAACCTGCATCAAAGGCAGCCCATTGGCACGAAGCCATTGCTGGGCCCGTTCCTCAAGGGCCATGATCTCGTTGGTGGTCAGGCTTTCCAGCGTGACGCTGAATCGCGTGGCCGATTTCTTGATGTTGATCTGATTGTTCAAATCCAATCCATAGGGCAGGGACATTTCGTACAATTGGAGATATTGTGCGGCCAGTTCCCGATCCTCGGGGATCCGATAATAGTTCGGATCATCCCCATGCATATTTTTATTGAGCCGTTTCATGATGTCGGTCAGTGCGTTGACATGCAGCACCCTGGGTTGTGATTGATACCAATCGGCAAATTCCTCCAGTTTGGCGAGATATTCCGGGTCGCTGACACCCCACTCCTCACCGGTATCCAATGAATATTCAATTAAATAGATGCCAGTAAGGTTGTCGACGATGAAATCGGTATCGGTTCGGAAGGCATAACGATCGTCGAAATAATTAACGAATTGATCGTTGAGACGATTTAAAGGAACCGAGGCGACAAAGATCAAGGTGATTGCCAGCATCCCGTAAAAGAGCAGCCTGCGACGGTTCACCACGAATTCGCCGAAGCGATCCATGAAGATCCCACGGCCCTCTTTGCGGGGTTTGATCCAAACGGGTAATAGGGAGATCAAAGCCGGTAAGAAGATGACCGAATAGATAAACGCGGCGACCACACCCATTGCGACCATGTTTCCGAGATCGTGAAAGGGGGGCGCATCGCTCGTGTTCATACTTAAAAAACCGATGGCGGTCGTGAGCGAAGTCAAAAAGACCGGCTGCAGGTTGATCCGCATCGATTCGACAATGGCTTCGTGTTTTGTTAAGCCGCGCCGCATCTCTTGAAACATGGTGACCAAAAGGTGAACGCTGTCTGCTACGGCAAGTGTTAAAATAATCGTCGGTGCGCTGGCGGAGGGGGGCGTGAAAAGAATGCCGGCCCAACCGGCCAAACCGACTGCGGTAAAGGCCGAGAGGCCGATGACCAGGACGGCCGCCAAGGTGCCCGAGACCGAACGGAGCATGAAACCCATCGTGAGGATTAAGACCAGATACATGATGGGGACGAGTTCGGCCATATCATTTTGACTGGCCTCCGAAAAAGAATTGTTCATCATGACCATGCCGCTTAAATAAACCTCGATATCGGGGTGCTCGGCTTCGATTGCGACGGCTATTTCTCTAACAAATCTGACGACTTCCGGAACTTCGTCAAGGGATTCACCCGGCAGGTTGATGGTGACGTTCACGCCGGTTACGTGGGCTTCGGGAGAGATAATGCGGTGGACGAGCAGCGGTTCCGCTAGGGCGATTTTTTTAATGCGATCGAGATCCAAGTTGGAAAGTGTCGCCGCGTTTTGCACCAAGTCTTCAACAATTAATTCGTCGCCATCGGCCCAGGTATGCTGAAAATTGCTGATGGAATCGACACGCAGAGAATAGGGGATTTGCCAAGCGTCCTGTGTCAGGGTTTCCACGACAGAAAGGGTTTCGCGTGTAAAGACTTTCCCATCTTTTGGCGCAAGGGCAAAAATGACGTTATCGTTTTTGGTATAGGTGTTCTGTAGTTGTTCGAAGGCCTGGAGTTGAGGGTTTTCCTTACCGAAGAAGACCCGATAATCCGTCGAAAAACCGAGGAAGCGTCCGCCGCTTCCGGCTGCTATCGCGATGGCAATGGTCCCTAGAATAATCAACCAGCGAAATCGTATGACCCATAGGCCTAAGCGCTTCCCGTCCATTTTATTTTCCTCCAATTACGCAGGATGTTTCTGAAATATTATTATTTAATTTTTTCAATAATATTTATAATTTAGCCAAAAAAAAGATTATTGTTTCTGCAAACCCTGTATAAGCAAGGTCACGACCCC
>JBHHXH010000048.1:0-21884 GCA_046756925.1 Nitrospiria bacterium | reverse complement strand
CAATCCGGTAGTTCACACCCGCCAATCCGGCGATCTGCTGGATGTAGGGCATAAAGGCCGTGCCGATGATGTTGTCTTCGTCTTGGAAGAAGAGCGACACATCACGATAGTCGGAACGGCCCACCATCTTCGGGTTGCTCCGATCCAAGATCACATCCACCGCCCAGGCATTCTTCATGGAAACGTCTTCTCCCGTGACGGGGTCGCGATATTTCGCGCCCCGCGGCCCGACGACAATCGCGCCGTAGAGCCCGTCCCGAACGCTGTTCATGAAGTTCCCCCAATCCCATACCAGCGTGGAAAATTCGCCGTACTCGGGTGGCGCATAGTAGGTATAGGTCTTGCTTTTCCCCGGGGCGACGGTTTGGTCGCCTCGGTTGTTTCCGACATTCACGCCCTGCGAATCTTTCGGATCGAAGGCCAGCCCGTCGGCGGAAAACGAGGCCTTGAGGCCTTTCAGGTTATTCCGAAGATTGACCTTGATGCAATCCCCCGAATTGACATGCAAGGTCAAGGGATGGGGTTGTTCCCCGGCGGCCACCCTGGCCAGGTCGCCTTCGAGCATAAAGACCTTGCCTTCGGGATTCGCCACCTGGAGCGTCCGGTCGAAATCCACCTCGATGACATCCGGCGCATTTTGGTTATATTTCAATGCGTGATCGGTCGCCACCACGTTGAAGCGTTTCACGGGCGCACCCGGAGGACAAACACTCTTCTTGGACTTCGGAATCACATCGTGACCCGGAAGCTTTTTCAAATCGGACGTCTCCTTGTCCAAGACACGGAGGATACCCCAGCTCCCTTCTCCAAGGTGAGACGGACGACCGTCGTAATGGAGGTAGTCACCCGCCATTTGCATGGAGCCGCCCGCCCGCGTGACGAAATCGTAACGCTCCGCGATGCCGATGTGATGCGCATTCCTCAGATCGGAATGCTCCGCATAACGCTCGGTGCGAAACTTATGCCCTGCGATATGCCAGGTATGGCTCTCATTCATCATCGTATGCAGCATCCGGAAGACGATCGTATCGCCCAGATAAGCCCGGAGCAGGGGCGTTCCCGGATCCTTGCCATGGACCTTGCTGGAGAAGACCAGGGAAGGATCGGGGTTATGCTTCAGGCGCTTGGCAATCGACTCGGCCTTGAAGAAGAAACCGCCTCCGGTGGTGTGGGTCCCGCCGTTGAGATGCTTGACCGCCGCATAATCCAGGTCATAGGGCATCTGGAAAAAGAGGACCTGTCCGGCATCGATCGCCGCCCGCTTCGTCTGTCCCGGCGGGTTGCCATCGGTCACGACCTGCGCCGTGTAGGGCACCGTGTCGTTCAGGAACTGCGCCATCTCACGGAAGCTGCCGCTGTAGCCATATCCGATCGGTTCGATCGAGTGGATGTCCGCAATGGGGCCGCTGCGAATTTCTTCGCCCGTGACCGGATCGTGATAGGTCGAACCCACCGGCTCGATGATGACGGCGCCGACCGCGCCGTGCGGCCAGGTGGTGCCGCCCAAGGCATGGTCATGCCAAAAAACCGTCCCGACATCGGCATCCGCCCAGAGACGATAGCGGACAAATTCCGTCGAGACAATTTCTCCCTTTTTATGGGCGTGTTTTAGCGGCTCGCTGAAGGTAAGCGTATCCACCCCGGTCGCCGCATCGTGTTCGATATTCCGAATCCAGCGGACCTCGGAGGTTTCCACTTGGTGCATGCCGAGCATGATGTCGGTATTCACGTGGAAAGGCGTTGCGTCTTTCCCCATCTTGATCTTGATTTGGATGGCGCCCACTTCTGTATCCCCCATCTGGAGGGCGTTCATTGGTGCAGGAAGACCCCGGTGTTCATCCTTTCCAAGCATCGTGAAGGGACGCATGGACTGATCGTAGGAAAAGCCGCTGATCACGCCGTCCGAGGCCTGGTTGTCGAACTGAATGAAGTGCGGGTGAATGTTGATCTTCGACATCTGAAAGTTGGTCGGGTTGTTATCGACCCACTCGCTCTTCAAGATGACGTCGATACAGTCGTAGATATTCGCCCGATAGACCAAGGGCCGAGCCAGATCGGGGTTCGCCCGGACCTTCGCGACGTCTTCGTGGAGCACGAAGATCGTCCCGTCCGGATCGACCACCCGTTTTTCGTTCCCGATGGCATCGTTCATGGTAATCGGGGTCTGAATGAAGTGGATGGTGTACTGCTTCCGCCCGGCGCCCTCCGGACAAAGCGACCAACGGCCTTGCTCCCCGGGACGGGACGGCAAGGTGGTCTCCTCACCCGGTGCCCCGATACTGCCCGGATCGGTGCCAAGCGATCCCGTGTTCTTGTCCATGTGGATCGGCTCCAACCAGGGGGCCGGGCCGTGATGGCGCGCAAAAGGCACCCGCTTCCCGAAATGGGGTTTAAAGTGCGGCCAGGCGATTTTACCCGTCTTTGCATCGAAGAGAATCGGCGGCCGTTTCCCGGGCATCGGCGACTTATACTTGGGATTGGCAAACTGGCCCGTGGCTTCCTTTTCTCCCATGGCTTTCAAGCCCTTCCAGGTCCAATCCCAGACACTGGCGTCGTAGGCCAGGATCTGGCCCTTTTCGTCGGAGGTGTGGCCCGGTTCTCCTGCGGGCGGCACCATCATGGTCACCCAATCCTTAATCGACACATCTGGAATGGGCTTCGACCAATCGGTCTTGTTCTTGGTGATGTTCCACTTCTTATCGAACCAGTCCATGGTCTTGCCGACCAGCTTGTCGGAGGTCACCGCAGCTTTCATCCGGCCCTTCCGATCCGGAAGCTCTTGCAACGGCACCATCGCGTCGGTGCTGACGAAGGGATAGTTCCCCGATTGAATGGTGTTGTAAACCCGCCAGTAACCCCACATGCCCGCGACATAGTGATGCGCCACATGGCAGTGAAAGAGAAAATCTCCCGCCAACTGCTGGCAGAGGCCGGAGCCGCATTCGGTCTGCAGATCGAGCACCTCCGAAGGTCCGATGACCTCGACGTCAACCCGGTCGGAGACGGTTCGGATGACGGGAAATTTCACCGGATTGTCCCAGGCCGCCGTCAACAGCTCCTCACCCTTGCCATCGGCCTTTGGCTGACGCAGCCAGCGGATGGAGCCACCATGGGGATGGTGGGAATGGAAAACCTCGCCGCCGCCGTGCACCAGACGAAACTTGGCGGGATCGCCCATGTAGGAACGCGGAATCGTCGTCGGCACATCCCCAAAGGTATAGGAACTGTAGGCCATCGACTCGTCCTCGAAATGGAAATATTTTTCCTGAACGGCCAGATTGTTGATGCCGAAGGGTTCGCTCCGGAAGTTCATCGCCCGGGCCGAGGGCCGGTAGGCGTCGGTATTCGGGTCCCTTTGCGGAATCATTTCCCCATCCCGGTTTAGCGGTCGAAATGACTCGTCACCGACTTCGTGATAGACGAGAACGAATTCGCGAAAATCCTTGGAGATGGGGTCGATGGCATCGTCGTAGGCGATCATCATCTGCCAGCCGCTTTTGGCTTCTTTCCCGGTGATCGGATTCAGATAACGCGATCCCATCGGCTCAACGATAAAAGAACCGATCAAACCCAGGCTACCCGGTTCGCGGCCGACATGGCTGTGGAAGGCCAGCGCGCCCTCCTGAGCGTCCGGCTGGATGTACCATTCGAAGACCTGACTCTTTCCAGAAACCACGGTGGAATCGGGGTTGACCGAGGTCGCCGGCTGCCCGGTTGCCTGAATCAGCATTTGGGAGCCGTGGATATGGATACTGGCATCCTCCTCTTCGATTTCGTTCCGGAGGGTGATGATCATGCAATCGCCCTGGTTCCCGCGGATAATCAAGGGCGTGATCAAATCGGTCTGATGCCCGAGGCTGACCGCACCCGGATTGTAGCCCGGCGTTTCCCGCGCTTCGCGGTTCAAACGTTCTTCTTCCCGGACGCCTTTGAGATTTTCGGTCAAGACATACATATAGCCCGGATGAAAATCCAACCATTGATTTAATGTGATCTCAACATTGATCGATGTGATGTCCAATTCTTTCACAGGGGCATTGCTCGGACACCGTCCACCGGCCGTCACCGATTCCCCCGCCCCGGTCGGGCCGAGAAACCAGCTCCGATCCATCTGCTGCATGGCGCTTAAATCGCTGAAGGGGCCGGTCGTGCCCGACTTTTGTTGGTGCCCCTTGATTTCACTCATCAGGCTTTGCATCGCCTTGTCTACTTGGGCGGCGCGACCCTTGTCGCCTTCTTGTGTCTCTTCGCGACGGATCTGCTCTTTCAGCTTCGCCTTCCAATCGGCTGAGGCCAGCATTTGTTTTTCGGAATGATCTGTATGTTCATGGTCGGTCCCTCCGGCCAAGACCCAGCTATGCGCTGAGAAGACCAGCAAGAGTGCGATAAGCCCTCTTAACATGACGCTCCCTCTATTGTCCATTGCTTCTCCCTTTCCCTTAAGTGGTCGTCCGAATTGTGGCAGCGGTACCCCTTTTCCTTGCATTTGAATACTGCGTGCCGCTGGTTTGTTCAATGTGCTTCGACACTTCGTTGATTGCATGGTGTATCCCAACATCAAGTTCAATGAACGGTGGTTTACAACGTCGCCCGATTTTCATCGATATCGACAGAGAATTTAGTAAATCCTACAGCAAATGACATGCCAAAGGAATTTAAAAAAATACTTTCATATATTTAAATACTTATAGAAATATTTGGGCCAGGATTTTTTGTATTGACCCAGACGGAAGTGTCTAAGTGTCCAAGCGTTTAGACACTTTTCTAGACACTTGCTCGTCTGTGCAGTGAATAGAGAAACCCCACGAATCGATAGACCTGGGACAGGGTATTTAAGAATGGCATTCAGGTATTTGGGTGAAGCATGGGACGGATGTTTTTGGAGATAAGAAACGCGAACGATAAGGAGAAAAGGGGAATGCGCCGATGACTCAATCGATCATGCGGGATAACCGGGTGTCGTCAAGAATGGTGATCTCTTTGCCATTCAATTGAATCAAACCATCCTTCTTGAGGCCCGTCAGGAGACGGACCACTGTTTCCTGGGTCACGCACACCATTTCGGCAAGCTCTTCTCGTTTTAGGGCCAGGCGAATCAGGATACCGCCATCCGTTTCCACGCCATGGTGGCGGCTTAAATCGAGGAGCACCCCGGCCAGTCGTTCTAGGGCGCCCTGGGTGGTCAGTTGGCGGATGCGCTCTCCTCCCTTTTCCACTTCCCGACTCAGGGATGTGATCATGGTCAGGGCAAAATCGGGCGCCCTTTTTAAGATACGGGTGATATCTTCCCTCAGGATGAGACTCACACTCGAATCTTCCAATGCCTGCGCCGTGGCAAAATACCGTCCCGAGGAAAAAACCGCACCCTTGTCGACCCAGCCGCCTGGCGACACGATCTCCAAAAGTTGTTGATGCCCTTCTCTTGAAGACTGCACCAGCTTGACGCTCCCGGAGCACAAGATGTAAATGCCGTCGCAGGTATTGCCCTCGTAGAACAAGGCCTGGTCTTTCTTGTAGAACTGGCTCTTTTTAAGGTCCGACAAGAAACCGACTCCGTCCTCATTCAACTTGCCGCAAAAGGCCGATATGGCCCGGGCCTCGCAGCGGCGGCAATCGGGAACCGGCACAGGTTTCGACCCTTTCATGGCGTCACAGGCTCCTTCCGTGAGTTTATCCGCATTCTCCCCCCGTGTCCTGTATTTTTTCGATTGCATGAGGCAGGAGGGGAAACAAAATTTCAAAATTCTCCCGAACCGCCTTGGGACTGCCCGGGAGATTGACAATCAGCGTACGCCCACGCACCCCCGCGATGCCGCGGGAGATGACCGCTCGGGGGTTTTTTCGGTACCCTTCGACCCGCATGATCTCACCGATGCCGGGAATCACACCGTCGAGCACTTCTTGGGTGGCTTCGGGGGTCACATCGCGCGAAGAAAGACCGGTCCCGCCCGTCGAAAAAATCAAGTCGACACGCCATTCATCCGAAAACAAAATCATCTCTTTACAAATGGCCGCTTTTTCATCCGGTACAATCTTGTAAACCACAACCTTGCCAGGCAAGGTTTCGACCAATTCGTGGAGGAGACGGCCGCTCCCGTCTTCCCGAGTTCCTGCCGCACCTTTGTCGCTGACAGTCAGTATCCCCACCGAAAATATGCGTCCCACTGTTTTCCTTTTCGAATCGTTCAAAAAATCCGAGGCGGACTCACCAAAGGCGGGCCTGTCCGCCTTTTTCCTGCGTGAGTCCGAAATGCCGGTAGGCCAAGGCCGTCGCCATCCGTCCACGGGGCGTGCGATCTAGAAAGCCTTTCTGAATGAGAAAGGGTTCGTAAACATCCTCCAGGGCTTCTTTTTCTTCACCGACAGCGGTCGCCAAGGTCTCGATGCCGACCGGACCGCCGCCGAATTTCTCGATGATGAGGCGCAGCAACTTCCGATCCAGCGCATCGAATCCCACCGAATCGATATCCATTTTTGACAACGCCGCCTCGGCAATGGCGCGATCCACCGTACCGTCCGATTTGACTTCGGCATAGTCGCGCACCCGCCTCAAGACCCGATTCGCAATGCGCGGCGTACCGCGGGTGCGGGCTGCAATCTCCAAAGCGGCCTCCGCCGTGATCTGAAGATTGATGATCTTGGCCGAGCGAAGTACGATTTGCTGGAGTTCGGCCGGCTCGTAAAACTCAAGGCGGTTGGTCACGCCGAAGCGGTCGCGCAAGGGCGATGTGAGCAATCCCGCACGGGTGGTGGCGCCCACCAGGGTAAAGCGGGGCAGATTTAATTTCAAGGTCCGCGCCGAAGGACCCTGGCCGATGATGATATCGATCTGGTAGTCCTCCATCGCCGGATAAAGCACTTCTTCCACGGTCGGATGGAGGCGATGGATCTCATCGATAAAAAAAACATCCCCCTCCTGCAAGTTGCTTAAAATCGCGACAAGATCGCCGGGGCGCTCCACGGCAGGACCGGAGGTCGCCTTGATATTGACGCCCATCTCCCGGGCGATAATATTGGCAAGCGTGGTCTTGCCCAGCCCCGGCGGGCCATAAAAAATCACATGGTCCAGCACATCTCCCCTTTTTTTGGCCGCGCCGATATAGATCTTGAGCGTCTCCTTGATCTTGGCCTGACCCACATATTCATCCAGCATGGCCGGTCTGAGGTTTAAATCGCTTTGCCGCTCCCCTCCCTCGGAGTCGGCCGAAACAATCCGCTTATTCATATCCATGATTCATTCCATTTTCTCTATAATGAATCCAAAACATGTATTTATTTTACCTTGGCCAAATGCTTCAAGCATTCTTTGATCAAATCCTCGGCCGAGTGATCGCTGTCATGCACGGTGATCATTTGATCGAGTATTCGATTGACTTCCGAGCGATGATATCCAAGGTTAACCAGTGCGGAAAGCGCATCCTCTCGAAGCGCGTCATCGCTGCTGTCGATCTCTTCAGGGGGTTTGACGCCGGCGCTGTCCAGTTGCGCCACTTTTTCCTTTAATTCGAGGGCGAGTCTCCCGGCCATCTTCGGACCCACTCCCGGAATGGCTTTTAAGGTATGAACACGGCCTTCCCTGAGCGCCGCCACCAATTCATTCGGATCGATGCCGGACAGGATATTGAGCGCAAGCTTCGGTCCCACTCCGGAGACCCCCAACAAAAGCAAGAATAGCGATTTTTCGTGACGGGACAAAAAACCGAACAGTTGAAACGCATCTTCTCTCACATGCGTATGGATATGGAGGAAGACCTGTTCTTTTTCCTCCGGAAGCCGGTAGAACGTACAGAGGGGCACAAAGACCTCGTAACCGATCCCATGCACCTCCACGATGAGGTCGGTCGTCGATTTTCGTGTGATCAAACCGTGGACCGAGGCAATCATTTCCGGCCCGTTCCCGACACCGCTTGGAGTGGAAGAGGCGTCTGAGAAGGGCAACACGCCGAGTGAATATGGCAAATCGCCACAGCCGCCGCATCCGCTTCATGTTCCGAAGTCAGCGGGCGCGTCAATTGAAGAATGCGCGCCACCATGCGCTGCACCTGCATCTTCGTCGCCCCGCCGTATCCGACCACCGACATTTTTACGGATGTCGGTGTATATTCGAATACAGGCCGGTTTCGGCATGCCGCCGCCAATACAGCCGCTGCTCTGGCCTGTCCAAGCTTCATCGCCGATTTAAAATTCCGTGAGAGGAAGGTGTCTTCAATGGCCAGGGCCGACGGCGCTTCCGAGTCGATCTCGGAGAGTATATGATCGAAGATCTGCTTCAAGCGTTCTGGAAAGGGGGTCTTCGGATGGGTTCGAATCTCGCCGGACTTCCGGAACACCAGTTGTCCCGAAGGTCCGTCATCCAATAAGGCAAATCCGGTGACGCCCAAACCCGGATCGACCCCTAATATAGACATTTCATCTTCATCTCATATGAATCGTCATGAACCTAAATCATCATGAGGTGTGAATGGATCGGTGTCGCATCCATTGGGCCCGAAGGAAGGGACTATCCCGTGACCCTGGCAATCACGTCGTCGGGAATATCAAAGTTGGCATAAACGTGCTGTACATCGTCATGCTCCTCGAGAATCTCCATCAAACGAAGCATTTGCTCCGCCGTCTTTCCCTCCAAGCGAACGGTTGACTGCGGCAGGAAGGTCATCTCTGCGAAACCGGGCCTCAGGCCCGCATCCAACAAGGCCTGTTTGACGCTTTCGAATGCGGTCGGATCCGTTAACACCTCGAAATTCGAGGCATCCTCTGAACGAAGGTCTTCCGCCCCGGCATCGAGTGATAAAGTCATTAACCGTTCTTCATCGACGGCCTCCTTTTCGACGGTAATCAATCCCTTCCGCTCGAACATCCAGGCAACGCTTCCGGCTTCCGCCATACTTCCTCCGTGTTTGCCCAAAAGATGACGGACTTCGGAAACGGTTCGATTCTTGTTGTCGGTCGTGATCTGAATAAACAAGGCAACGCCACCGGGACCGTAACCCTCGTAGGTCGCTTCTTCGTACACCGTTCCGGGGAGTTCTCCCGTCCCTTTTTGAATTGCTTTCTTGATATTGTCGAACGGCATATTCGCTTCTTTTGCCCTTAAAATGGCGGTCCTCAAGCGTGGATTCCCATCCGGATCTCCTCCGCCCGCCTTCGCCGCCACCGTGATTTCCCGGATCAGCTTCGTAAAGGTCGAACCGCGTTTGGCATCTGCCGCGGCCTTTTTATGTTTTGTCGTCGCCCATTTGGAATGACCCGACATATCGATACCACAACCTTGTATAATAATATGGAAAAACTGGTTTTTTTTTAGCATAATTGCGAAGGAAGTGTCAATTTGGAAGAATCGAATCAATTTATTTGACATTTTTTAGCCGTGGGCCTATTCTCACATATTATTTCCTGACATGAAAACCGTGAAAAACCGTCTGCGTCTGGCTTTGATTCTGATCGTTTTATCTTCATTGACGATGATGAAATTCACTTCGACCGAAGCCGCTCCACCCAACACCATTGAAGGAAATATCGACGATGTGGCCAGGGCGATTTTGACCTACTTTCCAAAGGTCGATGGAGAGATTGTGGCCCTGAGGGAGAACCAAGTCGAGGTTGAACTTGGCAAACAACTCGGATTGGCAAGTGGTATACTGCTAACCGTGTATCGCGAGGACAAGCCGTTTTTCCACCCTGTCACCGGCGTCCCGCTTGGGAGATTTGAGGACGAACTGGGAATCGTGGAAGTCATCCGTTTAGAGAGGCCTCACCTCCTCGCCGAATTCATCGGACCGACAAAACGGATACAAAAAGGCGATCGGGTGCGATTGCCGGCGACGCGTATTCCAATGGCGGTTTCGATGACTTCCGATAAGGGTCATGCCTTTTTAATGAACGAATTGGTGGCGGCGCTCAATGAAACAGGCCGCTTTAACATCGTAACCCTCCCACCCGGGTCGCAATTGGAAGCGGCCCGTTCGGGAGGGAATCGGTACTTCATCCCCTTGGAAATCGGCCGGGAAGAAGGCAGATTTTCGATGCTATTGACGATAAAAAACACCTACTCGGCAAAATCGATCGCCGAAATTCATGTCATAATCAACCAATCTGAAGAAAGCGATCTCATTTTGGAACATCTTCAATACCAGCTCTTTGAACAACGGCAAAATAATTAAGGATGATTTGAATAACATCATCAAGAAAGATATCATGCTTAGGGATCACATAGGCATCCGACATAGGCGTCTACAGGGACAATGCGGATTCCCCGATACAAAAAACCTTGAACCCCTTCCGGGATATTGATAAGACAACAAAAGACTTGAGAGCAAAAAGAGCCCGATCAATGGGGGATGCCTCCGCTAAAAATAAGACTGCAAATGAAGAGACCGTACTCCTAAACCAACTGGATGCGAAAAACCTCCCGAAACATGTCGCCATCATCATGGACGGCAACGGTCGCTGGGCGGCTCAGCGGCGGCTTTCCCGTATTTATGGTCACCGGCAAGGCATCCGATCCGTCCGTGAAATCATTACTTTGGCTCGAAAAATCGGTATAGAAACCCTCACGCTTTACGCATTTTCCAACGAAAATTGGAACCGGCCCGTCAAAGAGATCAACCAATTGATGATCCTGCTCGAGCAGTATTTAAACAAAGAACTCAAGACCATGATGGAAAACGGCATTCGCTTTCAAGCCATCGGCCAAATCGATCGTCTCCAGAGCTCCGTTGCCAAGTTAATTCATTCGGTAGAGAAAAAAACCAAAAAAAATACTGAAATGACACTCGTTTTGGCCCTGAGTTACGGCGGCCGAACAGAAATTGTCGATGCCGCCAAAAGGGCATTTGAAGAAATCCGGCAAGAAAAACTCTCACTGAAAGATTTGGATGAAGACCGGTTTTCCACCTATCTTTACTCAAGCGATATTCCAGACCCGGACCTGATGATCCGCACAAGCGGGGAAGTCCGCATCAGCAACTTTTTTCTTTGGCAGGTCGCCTACACCGAACTTTACTTTACCAAAACATTATGGCCCGATTTTAGGAAGAAAGACTTTCTCCTGGCCCTACTCGATTACCAAGGAAGGGAACGTCGTTTCGGGCTGATCTCGGAAGGGGCCACCCGTACCGATCGGGCAAACGACTCCAACAACAAGGCAATCACCGAAAAGGAACGATAGTTATCCGACAAAGCCGTCTCCTTACCGCCATACTCCTTCTGCCGGCCGTGGCCTGGCTTATCTGGAATCTATCCCCATTTTTATTTTTTATCTTCATCAGCATGGCCATTCTTCGCGCCCAGTATGAATACTATCTCCTTTTTTTCCCCGAAGACCAAAGAAGACCGATTGTGTTCGGGCTCGGACTGGGTTTCTGTCTTTTAAGCATGATCTACTTCCGGCTTCCCCTTCTGGCCGGGGTCACCCTCCTATCGATGTCGGTCCTCTTATACACCCTTTCAACCCGCCAGGAAATCGACCGGACCCTCACCACCTCTGCCGCGCTTTCCTTTGGGATTATGTACATTGCCGGCTTTTTGGGACACCTGATTCTCATTCGGCATCACCCCCAAGGGAGGGAATTGATCGTCATGTTATTATTGATGATCTGGGGAGGCGACGCCGGAGCCTACTATGTCGGGAGAAGGATCGGGCGTCATAAACTCGCGCCACGCATCAGCCCAAATAAAACGGTGGAAGGGGCCATCGGGGGTCTGGTCGTCACCTTTCTGGGAGGCCTCTTGGCCAAATCGACCTTTCTCCCCCTCCTTTCATGGGGCGCTGTGGCCGCGCTTTCCCTCCTATTGGGAGTTTTCGGGCAAATGGGAGATCTGGCGGAGTCGATGTTGAAGCGGTCTGCCGGTGTCAAAGATTCAAGCGCCCTGGTCCCGGCGCACGGCGGACTTTTCGATAAACTCGATAGTATTGCCTTCGCGGCCCCGCTCCTTTATTATTATCTTATTGTATTTAAAATATAATTAGCACATGACAAATCTTAGGATTTGGCAGATGCAATATTCGTCACTCGGCGGCAATGTATGAAGAAAATCGTCATTCTCGGAGCGACCGGTTCCATTGGAGACAATACCCTCGACATCCTTAGCCGCTTTCCGGAACGTTTTCAAATCATCGGTTTGACGGCCAAATCGAGCGATGTTAAACTTGAAAAAATCATCCGGACCCATCGGCCGAAAGTCGTTTCCCTGGCCGACAAAAAGGCCGCATCCGCCTTGGCAAACCGAATGGGACGCGCCACGGTGGAGGTGCTGGGGGGAGAAGAAGGCTTGCAAGAAGTCGCCCGTCTCCCTGAAGCGGATCTCGTGATCTCGGCGATTGTGGGCGCGGCGGGATTGCTCCCAACCCTCTCGGCGATCAAGGCCGGAAAAACGGTGGCCCTGGCCAATAAAGAACCGCTTGTCATGGCCGGGGAAATAATCCAACGGGAAGCCAAATTAAAAGGGGTGCCGATTCTGCCGATCGACAGTGAACATTCTGCAATCTTTCAAGTGTTGCACGGCGAACGCAATCAGGATATCCGGCGAATCATCCTAACCGCTTCGGGCGGCCCGCTCCTTCGTTTATCGAATGAAAGGAAACGGAGCATCACCCCAAAGGAAGCCTTGGCCCATCCGAACTGGAAGATGGGACCCAAGATTTCCATCGACTCCGCAACCTTGATGAACAAAGGACTTGAAATCATCGAGGCGAGATGGCTTTTCGACATTCCTCCCGGGCAAATCGATGTAGTGATTCACCCGGAAAGCATCGTTCACTCGATGGTCGAATTTGTCGATCGCTCGGTGATCGCTCAGTTGGGACTCCCGGATATGCGCACGCCAATCTCATATGTTTTGAACTACCCGGAAAGGACTCCGCTTTCACTTCCTTCCCTTGACTTGACCGAGCTTGGAACGTTAACATTTGAGCGACCCGACACGCATGCTTTTCCCCTCCTCTCCACGGCCTACAATGCATTGAAGAGAGGGGGGACAATCCCGTCCGTTTTAAATGCAGCGAACGAGGTGGCCGTCCAGGCATTCTTAGACAGATCTATCGGTTTTTTAGAGATCAATCAGGTCATTCAGAAAACGGTCGATGCGCATCGGCCTCAAGCGGTCCAAGACTTGGGGGATGTGTTCGAGGCGGATCGCTGGGCGAGAAACGAGGGAAGGCGGCGCATCGCGCAAATCGCCTCATGCTAAGCCGATGCTCCCCTTTTGCCTTGAGCGTTGTTTAAGATAATTAAGATAATAAAGGAGAACCCAAATGTTTAGTGCGACATCGATACTCACATTTATTGTGGTGTTGGGAATCATCGTCGTCTTTCACGAATTCGGTCATTACCTCGTTGCAAGAATGTGCGGCGTGCAAGTGAAAACGTTTTCCGTCGGTTTCGGCCCCAAGCTCTTGTCCAAAAAGGTGGGGCCGACGGAGTACTGCTTATCTGCACTCCCCTTGGGCGGCTACGTTCGAATGCTGGGGGACGATCCGAACGAAGAAATTCCCGCTGAGGATCGCCCCTATGCCTTCCTTGCGCAACCGGTCAGAAAAAAAATCGCGATCGTCCTGGCGGGACCCCTCTTCAATATCCTATTGGCCATCATGATTTATTCCGGGATCTTTATGATCGGCTTTCCCACACTCACGGCCGTCGTGGGAGAAATTCACGAAGGTTCCGCCGCGGAGCAAGGGGGCTTGCAACCGGGGGATCGCATCCTGCGTATCGGCGACCGGGAAATTACCTTGTGGGAAGATATTCGGGAAACGGTCCAAAAAAGCGAAGGTAGCGCATTGCTTTTTGTGGTGGACCGCAACGGAGAACAAGTCAGTCTCGATATCACACCCAGGATGAAAGAAACCGAAGACGCCTTCGGCGAAAAACACGCCCAATGGCTGATCGGGATTCTCCCGAGCGGAGATCACATCACCAAGCGTTTCAACCCGCTGAAGGCCGTCTATCTCGGCACACTGGAAACAGGCCAGAAATCCGTCCTCATCGTCGTCAGCATCGCCAAAATGATTCAGGGAAAGCTCTCGGCGGATAACCTCGGCGGACCGATCATGATCGCCCAAATCGTCGGAGAACAAGCATCGCAAGGCATGTTAAACATCGTCTCATTTGTCGCGGCCCTGAGCATTAATCTCGGCCTCATCAACCTTTTTCCGATTCCGGTCCTAGATGGCGGACATCTCGTTTTCTTTTCCATTGAAGGGATATTAGGGCGTCCTTTAAGCCTTAAAAAGATGGAAATCGCACAACAAGTCGGTTTGTTTCTCATCGTCTCTTTAATGGTCTTCGCCATGTATAACGATTTTATCCGCTTTTTCGTGAGCCCCTGAAAACAAGATAGAAGGGGGAATCCGGTCCACACCCCGATCCGAACATGGCAAACCCAGTGGAAACAACACGCCGAAAAACGCGTCAGATCTCGATCGGATCCGTAAAGATCGGTGGCGATGCGCCCGTCGTTGTGCAATCGATGACCACGACCGATACGTCCGATGTTAAATCCACGGTGTCCGAGATTCTCCGGCTTGAGGAAGCCGGATGCGAAATCGTCCGGGTCTCCGTCCCGGACAAAGCATCGGCGGAGGCGCTCCCGAAAATTCGCTCTCAAATTTCGATTCCCCTCATCGCCGATATTCACTTCAACTATCTCCACGCCCTCATGGCGCTCGATGCAAAGGTCGAGGGTTTACGGTTGAACCCTGGAAATATCGGTGCTCGGGATCGTGTCGAAAGAGTGGTGAAACAAGCCAAAGACCAAGGCGTGCCGATCCGTATCGGGGTGAATGCCGGCTCACTCGAAAAAGATCTCTTGGAAAGATACGGCTACCCGACTGCCAAGGCCATGGTCGCCTCGGCGATGCGCCACATCGAGATCCTGGAATCCCTCGGCTTTTACGAAACGAAGGTCTCTCTCAAAGCCTCCCATGTGGGTCTTGCGACCGCCGCCTACCGGCTTTTTTCAGAACAATCCGACTACCCGCTTCACCTCGGCATCACCGAAGCGGGAACCGCATCCACCGGCGCGATCAAATCCGCGGTGGGTCTCGGTATTCTTTTATCCGAAGGCATTGGAGACACCCTGCGCGTCTCCCTCGCGGCAGACCCCGTTGAAGAAGTGCGTGTCGGCTTTGAAATCCTCAAATCGCTTCATTTAAGGAGGCGGGGGATTAACGTCATTGCCTGTCCGACCTGCGGTCGTCTCGAGTTTGACGTGGTGAATCTCGCCGCAACCCTGGAGAAAAAACTCGCACACATCTCGGAACCCTTGGATATCTCCGTGCTCGGCTGCGTCGTCAACGGAATCGGGGAAGGCAAAGAAGCTGACATCGGCATTGCGGGAGGCCGAGGCGTCGGGCTTCTTTTCAGAAAGGGAGAGATCGTCAAAAAAGTGCCGACTGAAGCGCTTGAAGCGGTCCTCATTTCTGAAGTGGAAGCGCTCGTCGCCGAACGGCAAGCCAAGCGGCGGCGGGAACTGGTCAGACAATAGTGTATTATTCCAAACTGTTCATACCCACCCTTCGGGACAATCCGGCCGATGCCGAAACGGTCAGTCATCGTTTGATGCTGCGAGCGGGGCTGATCCGGCAAGTGGCTGCAGGCGTCTACTCCCTCCTTCCCCTCGGCCTACGGGTTTTATCAAAAGTAAAATCCATCGTTCGGGAAGAAATGACCAAAGCCGGTGCGCAGGAGTTGCTCATGCCCGCCTTACAGCCCGCGGAACTATGGGAAGAAACCGGGCGTTGGAAGGCCTACGGAAAGGAATTGGTACGCTTGAAAGACCGGCACGACCGGAGCTTCTGCCTCGGACCGACGCACGAAGAAGTCATCACAGACCTCGTTCGGCGCGAAATCAGATCCTATCGGCAGCTGCCGATCAACCTCTATCAGATTCAAACGAAATTCCGGGATGAAATTCGTCCGCGGTTCGGCCTTATGCGGGGCCGAGAGTTCATCATGAAGGATGCCTACAGTTTCGACGCCGATTTGGATGGCGCCACACGCAGCTATCGAAGCATGATGACGGCTTATGAACGCATCTTCGAACGGATCGGGCTCCGTTTTCGAGCGGTCGAAGCCGATACCGGACTCATGGGGGGGGCATCATCACATGAGTTTATGGTCCTGGCGCAAACCGGCGAGGAAGCCATCGTTTCGTGTACGTCGTGCGGTTATGCGGCCAATATCGAACGGGCGGAGGTCTTGCCGGCCGAACGCGCGCCTGGGAATACGGATGAAGCGCCAGATGAAGCGCCAAAGGCCATGACCCCTGTTTCCACACCCGGCAAAAAATCGGTGGAAGCCGTCTGTGAATGTCTGAAGGTCAGCCCCGATCACTTGCTAAAGACACTCTTATTTCTAGCGGACGGTCGTCCCGTGGCGGTCTTGGTCCGGGGAGACCACGAAGTGAACGAAATCAAGCTAAAGCGTGTTCTGAAGGCTTCCCACCTTGCCTTGGCCAATCGAAACACGGTCGAAGAGACGACCCAGGGGCCATCGGGTTACTCCGGGCCGGTCGGATTAAAGTCGATCGAAGTCATTGGGGATTTTTCGGTTAAGGCAATGAGCAATTGCATCGTCGGAGCAAACCAACAAGATACCCACTTCCTTCATGCCGTCCCCGGCCGGGATTTTAAGGTGGACCGATACACCGATCTTCGCAACGCCATACCGGGAGATCCTTGCACCAAGTGCCGATCTCCCTTAAAGATCGATCGCGGCATCGAAGTCGGTCATGTCTTTATGCTCGGAACAAAGTACAGCGAAGCCATGCAGGCCACCTTTCTCGACCGGGCCGGAGAAGAACGGTTTTTTGTAATGGGCTGCTACGGCATCGGCGTATCCCGCATCGTTTCGGCTGCCATTGAGCAAAATCACGACGAAAACGGGATCATCTGGCCGATGCCCATCGCGCCCTTCCGCATCGAAATCATCCCCGTACAGGAAGGAAATCATCGGGTGTTAACGGCCGCGGAATCGATCTATAAATCCCTGGAGGGAGAAAAGATTGAAGTCCTGTTCGAAGACCGGTCAGAACGCGCCGGCGTCAAATTCAACGATGCGGACCTTTTGGGCATCCCCTATCAGGTCATCGTCGGCGAAAGAAACCTCACCAAAGGCTTTGTGGAGCTTAAAGACCGGAGAACGGGTGAAAAAACAACGATCCCGCTCAAGGACATCGTAAAAACCATGAAACATAAATGCCTTGGAAATTAAAATAAGGCATCGGAGACGTTTTCTGCATTCATCCGGCGGGATAAACAACCCATACTCCTCCTCGGCCTCCTGCAAGGGCCCTGATCTCTGAAAAAATAAGCGCGACCCAAGCGGCTCCCATCAACAAGGACCCATCCTCAACCCGTGGTCCGATACAGTCGGTTGAAATCGACCAACTGATTATGCTATTAAAACGAGGCGTCCGCTATCAGCAATGAGGCGCGAAACGAACTCAGTTGAAAAAGCCCGAGGGGATTATATTGAGTATCGTCCCTTACTCAGTGAGTCCCACTTATAAAGTCCCTACGGTCTGCAAAAGAGTAAAGGGACCGTTTTTCGCATCGATGCACCCGCAAAGCCGCCAAAGAACATATATTGGCGGTTTTTTTTCTCGTTTCGCACGTGATCGATCGCCTCTCATCCCGCATCCAGTCCATGTTTGATGAATGCGGATGCCACGGACCCAATCGCCGGCAGGCCCTGAAATGTAAATGTGAAGCACGATGAAGATCTACCGTCCAAAATCGGTCTTAAACCTGGTGCTGATTGGGTTTTCAATGGTCGCCCTTCCCCTGATATTTTCTTTGGTGTATGCCGTCATCAACGTCGACCGTTTGGTCGATCAAGGCCGACAAGCACTGTTTCAAGCGGTTCAGGCGACCAAGGGAAGCGTCATGCTGACGGAACACATTACCTCAATGGAAAGGAACGCCCGGCAGTTTCAAATTCTGGGCGACGAGACCTTCCTTCAACTATATAAAAAAACGCATCAGGCGCTACAAGAGACGGTCAAGGAAATGGCGCAACTGCCGATGGGAACAACCCAGCAGACGCAAATGCGCGAACTCACGGCCAGAGAAGAAAGCCTTTTTTCCCTCATCCAAAACAGCCCCCACGACTCGGATAATGTAAAAAAAGCCGTATCGGGCTTCGCTGCCTTATCGGGTGTCGCGCAATCGATATTATCCGAAAACCGGAGCGTGGTCTCCAGGGAAATCGAGCAAATGAAGGCGACCGGGGAAGATGCAAAAAAAACCCTTGTGTGGCAGGCCATGGGCGTCATTCCCATTACATTGATCCTTGTGGTCGTTTTTACCGTATTAATCGCTCGCCCCATCAAACAAATAGACCAAGCCATTCGAAAACTGGGAGATGGAACCTTCTCATCAAGAATAGTCATCTCCGGGCCCAAGGATTTGGAATACCTTGGAAAGCGATTAGACTGGCTTCGGTCTCGGCTCAAGGAACTGGAGGCGCAGAAAAGTCAATTCCTACGCCATGTGTCCCACGAGCTGAAAACACCGCTCACCGCCACGCGGGCGGGCGTCGAATTATTGATCGACGAGGTGCCCGGCGAGTTAAACAGAGAACAACGGAAGGTCGTTCAAATATTGCACCAAAAAAGCGTACAGCTTCAAAAGATGATTGAGAACCTGCTCAATTTCAGCGTCGTCTTGGAGCGGCACTCCGCCCTCTTTCCGAAGGAAGTCGGATTGAATCGATTGGTGGAAAAAGTGATCGCGGAACACCAATTGGCCATCATGGCCCGAGGCATCCGTTTTGATCTGGATTTGGCGGATCAGACGATTTCCGGAGACGAAGATAAATTAACGGTTGTCGTCGACAACCTGGTTTCAAATGCCGTCAAGTTCTCCCCCGTGAGTGGAAACATCAAAGTCTCCTTGAACCAAGAAGGAGAAAATGCCGTATTGGATGTCATCGATTCCGGACCGGGAATCGACCCCGAAGACAAACCCCGGGTCTTCGATCCCTTCTACCAAGGCAAGCAAAGCCCTGGAGGAGATCTTGAAGGCACAGGTATCGGTCTATCCTTGGCGAAGGAATATGTCATGGCCCATCATGGTCAAATCGAAATCGTCGATGGAAAATCGAACGGGACCCACCTTCGCGTCAAGCTGCCGATTCAAAAACTGAAGGTCGAAGCATGAAGGTCTCCAAGAAGGTCTCACCGATAAAGATCTTGCTTATCATGTGCTGTGGAAGCTTGGCGCTCGGTTGCAACGCGATGGAATGGGCGCGTCTACAGCCGAGACCCCCCCTCGCGACAGTCAAAAAAGAAATGAAACGGCAATTACACGAAATCGAAATTCTACTCGCCTATTATCGGCATCTCGACACCCTTTCGGAAAAGGCTTTAAACGTAGAACGCCTAAAAACCCAAAAAGCGTTTTCCAAATTTAAGGACCCGATACATCGATTAAAATTCGCCATGATCTTAACGATGCCCGAACATCCGGAACCGCAAGACGCCGATCTCGCCTTGAATCTTGTGGAAAATTACTTAAGCGGGTCTGTCCCCATCGACCCGGTCTTAAGGGATTTCTCGCTCTTCTTGGCCGCCTCCATCCGGCAGGATCAAAAAAGGGAAGCGGAATACCGCAATCTCGACCGCGAGCATCGAAAACGCGAAGAAGACTATAAGGGCCTTGTTCGGAAAATAAAAGACCGGGACAAACAATATCAGACTTTGTCCAAGCGATTGAAGGCGGAAGAAGCCCAAAGCGAAAAACTGGAGAAAATAATCGAGGCACTCAAGACCATTGAAGAAAACATTATGAAACGAGATGAGAATATCGACCATGAATAGCCCCGGACACAAGATATTATTGGTGGATGACGATACATCGCTTTTAAGGCTCTTAACGCTTCGCCTGAAAGCCACCGGCTATCAAGTTGCAACCGCGGAAAGCGGAAAAAGCGCCCTGACGCATCTTTCCGTCTTTCGCCCCCAGATCGTCATTACCGATCTGCGCATGGATGGAATGGACGGCATGGCCCTCTCCGAGATCATACACCGGGAACATCCTGCCATGCCGATTATTATCCTTACGGCGCACGGCACGATTCCTGACGCGGTCACGGCCATCAAAAGGGGTGTTTTTAGTTTCTTAAGCAAACCCTTCGACACCAAGGTATTACTAAGCCATATCGAAAAGGCCTTGCAATGCAGCGGACAAAGCCAAGAGGCCCCTGAAAAACACCAGAACGATGACTGGAGAAGCGAGATCATCACCCAAAATCCTTTGATGGAGGAATTACTTACCCAGGCCAAGCTGGTTGCATCCGGAGATACCTCCGTATTTATTCAAGGAGAAACGGGCACCGGTAAGGAATTGCTCGCGCGGGCCATTCACAAAGCCGGACCGCGGCGGGAAAAACCCTTCGTGGAAATCAACTGCAGCGCCATTCCGGAATCCTTGTTGGAATCGGAACTGTTCGGTTACAGCAAAGGCGCCTTCACCGGCGCCGTGCAAGATCGAAAAGGCTTGTTCCAAGCCGCCGATGGCGGAACCCTCTTTTTAGACGAGATCGGAGACATGCCGCAAGCGCTTCAACCCAAACTCCTCCGCGCCTTGCAGGAGAAACAAGTGCGGCCGCTGGGAACGACGCGCACGATCCCGGTCGATGTAAGGATCCTCTCCGCATCCCATCGAAACCTCGAAAAAGAAATAGAAGTCGGCCGTTTCAGGGAAGATCTTTATTACCGGCTCGTTGTCCTCACCTTGGAAGTGCCGCCCCTTTCCAAACGCCGGGAAGACATTCCCTTATTGGCCCGGCATATGCTTTCAAAACTATTGGAAAAAGGCCAAAAACACATTACCGGCATTTCACCGGAAGCCGTCGAATTGTTACTCCGGGCCCCCTGGCCCGGGAATGTAAGACAACTCCTGAATGTCATCGAGCAGGCGGTGACCTTGTCGACCACGCCAATTATTACCGCTTCGCTGGTTCAAAAAGCCATCCGAATCAAACCAGGAGAAATTCCTTCCTTTACCAGCGCAAGAGACCGCTTCGAACGCGATTACCTTGTCCAACTGCTGCAAATGACCCTTGGAAACGTCAGCCATGCGGCAGATATTGCCCAGAGAAACCGGACGGAATTTTATAAATTGTTAAGCCGTCACAAGCTGGATCCCGCCCTTTTTCGGCCGTCCTCATAACAACCGATACGTCGTGATCGGGAGACATACAAAAACCTTTTATTATCAATAAGATAAATTCCCGTCCATTTTGGATGTCGTGACGAGGCGACACCCTACCCCCATCCACACCCGAAGATCACCTGCCATTCCCTTGATTTATCAACGGAAATACGCCCAAAAAATGTTTGGCATCTACATTGCTATAAACTGAATCCGGACACATCGTCCGGCAAGTACATCCGTGTTTTGATCCTGCGAATCGCGTCAACAACGGACAGTTACGGAATAGACGCGGAACAAACCTTATTAAAGTTAAAGGAAACCCATGACAAACAGCACCGCCCCTTGCACATCGACAACCAAAGCGTTTCATTCGGCAAACTTGAGACGCTTTCTCGGGTCCCTCATCTCTTTGATGATGTTCATCGCACTCAGCGCAAAGGCCTTCGCCGGGGAAGCCACTTTATCTTGGTCCCCCAATACCGAAGTCGATTTGGCGGGGTATAAAGTCTACTTTGGAAACGCATCCAGGACCTATGGAACACCGATTACCCTTGGCAATCAAACCAGTTACACGGTGACCGGCCTGGGTCTTGGAACTTATTTTTTTGCCGTCACCGCCTTCGATGGCGCCGGCAACGAAAGCACTTTTTCCGCGGAGGTGAGTAAAACCTTTGCCGACCTCACCCCGCCCGCCATCTCCGCGATTTCGGCGGGCGGCATTTCCAAC
>JBHHXH010000047.1:0-22137 GCA_046756925.1 Nitrospiria bacterium | reverse complement strand
GTTCATCTATATAATAAACCATTAATAATAGATATTTACTGATTAGTAAACTGAACACGATATGGGCCAAGCACATCTTCAATGCGCCGCCAAAGAACACCTCTAAATTCATTCATTTTCAACAAATGTTGCGTTTTTTCTTTATTGTGCTCATATGGGCTCGTCCTTCCTTGACAAATCCATTAAATGGGATTAAAATCCCATTTAATTCATCATCTGCTCCATTCAGGTCATGATTCGATTCCCGTCATGACCGGCATCACGGACATCATATGCGAATCCTCCACTATTCTCACGACACCTACGGGTTGGGCCATATTCGCCGAAGTCTTGCCATTGCAGAACAAGTGGCGTCCGATTTCCCACATGCAAGCCAGCTATTGATATCCGGCACTCCGCAGCCCCATTGCTTTTCTCTTCCGCATCAACTCGATTTCATTAAACTCCCCAACATCGACAAACCGCTCGGCAAAAAAAAGCAAGGGCCCGATCTGCTCCTCCCCTTTAAGACGCTAAAGGCCCTTCGGGAAAATATTATTTTGGAGGCCATTAAATATTTCAAACCTCATATCGTCCTGGTCGATAAAGCGCCCGCAGGGATGTGTGGGGAAATGCTCCCTTCCCTGCACTATCTTCAAGAAGCATGTCCGGATACAAAACTCGTCCTGGGAATGAGCGATATAGAAGATAACGCCATGATGGTTCGGGTGACGCCGCGCAGTCCTTTGGCAAACACCTCAGAAAGCGCCTATTTCGACGGGGGGAATCAAGTTCGTGACCAATGGAGGCGGCAAGGCATCCCCCCCCTCATGGAGAACCGCTACGACTTAATACTACACTATGGCAACCGAATGGTATACGATCCGGTCAGCGAGTACCGGCTTTCCCGGAAAGTGGCCGAAAAAATGATCACTTGCGGCTATATCGGGCGTCGCTCCCCCACTTGTCCGCCCAGGAAGATCCGTCATCGCTTGAAGTTAAAGAGCGGCCGTCTCGTCGTCGTGACCGCAGGTGGGGGAGAAGACGGGTTCAAACTGATAGACTTTTATTTAAACATGCTTGCCTTATCTAAAGGCGAAAAAAGCATGGGCTTCGATTCCCTGATCATACCCGGCCCCTTGATGTCTCCCTCGAAACGTCGGCGGCTTCAATCTTATCAATCCAATGGTATTCCTTTTACCCTGCTCGATTCCACACCCGACATGTTCAGCTACCTTAAAGCCGCCGACCTCGTGATCTCCATGGGAGGTTACAACTCCCTTTGCGAAATCCTCTCCCTTCGAAAACGCGCAATCATTATCCCGCACACCAGTCCACGTGTCGAACAACTGATCCGGGCCGGCCGATTGGCCGCATACGGACTGGTCGAGATGATCCATCCGAATCAGTTAACCCCTTCGCTTCTATTAGAAAAAATCGGCGATGGACTCATGGCGGAACCACCGGCCACACCGGAAGAAGCCGGATTGAATATGAACGGCGCTCAAAACGCCAGCCGGGCTTTGGCGGCCCTGATGACAAAAAAAACGGTCGGAGCGCATCGGGTCACCCCCCCGCTTGGAATCCGAATAGAAGGCTCTGAATTTCACCCTCACTACTCAGACAGGGTACATTAAAACATGCTAAACTCTATGTTTCTTAAAAACACCGTTTGAATATCTTCCCATTAGCATCCAAACGATAGCCAAACGACGGAATTTAATTTGTATTGGTACGACATTATTCGACCAAAAGGCTGAACTTCTCAGCGAGCAAGCAGCCTAAGTAAAGAGCTTCCCCCCTCTTTTTTCAGGATAAAATCTATTAATTTTGAAAAGTCCGTTTTTTGAGGAGCAATGCCTTGACAGAACATTTAATTTGGGATTATAATCCCAAATTATAAAGGAAATGGATCGAACCCGCACAAGGGAGGACAAAATGCGTATTTTTCACTATTGCCACGATTCAGAAGGTCAAGGACCCATTCAGCATGCGATCGACATCGCTGAGCAGATCGCCGCCGACCTTCCATCGGCCACGCAACTATTGGTAACGGGGTCGAGCCAGCCAAAACGATTTAAGTTACCAAAAAAACTGGATCTCATCAAACTGCCTAAAATGGACGAAAGACACGATCATCCAAGCACGGATCCGCTCCTGCCTGCCGGGGTCGTTAAGGCATTACGGGAAATGATTATTTTAGATGCGATCAAACACTTCAAACCAAATGTAATTTTCGTAAAAGCGCCGGAAGGTTTCGAGGGTGAGACGTCCGTTCCACTCAGTAAAATCCGAAAAATGCTTCCAAAAATAAAACTCGTGTTGGGAGGCGACAGTGTGCCAAACGATACCATGCTGCTCCGAGATGCACTATTAGCAGGAAAAATGTTCACACCATCACATGCCTCAAACGCGCTTACGAAGGCCGCCTAGTCTATTTTGGATGACCGAAACGAGGATTTTAACGAGGATCGGATCAAGCAGCGAATTCGAATGATCAATGAACCGCAGTGAATCGATGAAAATATTAATCTATTCCCATGATTCATATGGCTTAGGGCACATCAGGCGATCGCTATCCATTGCAAATAAAGTGGCTGAGGACCTCCCCAATGCGAAACAACTCCTTCTCACTGGGTCTACCCAATCGCATTCCTATGAAATCCCGGATCGTCTGGACTACATAAAACTACCCTCCATTACGAAATCTCCGGACGGCGTCTATAGCGCGGGATCCCTTGAGGTGCCCTTCGATACGATCAATTCGATTCGCGAAAACATGATTTTCGAAACGGTGAAATATTACAAAGCCGATCTTTTTTTAATCGATAAGGCGCCAGCCGGCATTCATGGCGAACTGATGAGATCTCTGCAGTATCTAAAATCGAATCATCCAAAGACGAAACTGGTATTCGGCATGCGGGATATCGAAGACGATCCACAAGTAACCCGCAAGACATGGGAACAAAATGGCGTTTACAGCTTGTTGGAAGAAGTGTACGACACCATTTTTCTCTACGGCTCACGAACGGTATATGATCCGGTTCAAGAATACGGCCTTTCAGAAAATATGGGGAAAAAGATCATTTCATGCGGATATATCGGCAGAGACCTCCGATCCGTGCGACCCGTCCAAAACATTCGAGACAGCCTGAAAATGAAAACAGACAAACTGGTAGTCGTCACGGCCGGGGGCGGAGGAGATGGGTTTGAAATGATAGATGCTTATTTAGAAATGCTGGAGACCGCAGAGAAACGCAGTTTATCGAAATTCGATTCATTTGTTGTCACCGGTCCCATGATGTCCGAGGAAAACAAGAACCGGCTCAAACGTCATCAGGTCGGAGGTATCCCCTTAACCTTGATCGACTTCACGCCTGAGATGATCAGTTATCTCAATGCGGCCGACCTGGTGATATCCATGGGGGGTTATAACTCTTTCTGTGAAATCCTCAGCCTTCATAAGCGCGCCATCATTATTCCTCGTATTGTGCCTCGTGTTGAACAACTCATACGCGCAAATCGGTTTTCCGCGCTGGGGCTAATCAGAATGATTCATCCGGATGAACTGGCGCCCGAGCGGCTCTTGGAGGAGATAACCACCGAGATCGGACGCAGGAATCCGGTCCGGCCGGAAGATGCGGGGATTCAGATGAACGGTGCGTCAAACGCGAGTCGCGCCATCGGACGTCTCCTCAACAAGGCGGACGGACCCTAAACGGCGCCCAATGCCATCCAAGGATTCGATCGGCAGAGCGGAATCAAATAATTGGAACGAAGACATCGTCCTGATGGCAATGATGGTCGGAAGAGAGCACATGGGCCCCAATAAAGAATTCGTTTTTTTAGAACCGTCATCGACCGAAATGGGAATAACTATCGAACCCCTCACGTGAAAAATAACGTTCGGACTTTTCATCATCTGAGGGAAACGCCGGATCCTTGGTTTAAAAACGGGAACGAAGCAGTATATCCAAAGAGGAGGCATCTGATGGACAACTTACTTGCATCGACAGGCCCCAATCTTCCACAACTCCAAATGGCCCTCAATCCGAAAACGATGCTGAAGTGTTTTCAAGAAACCTTGGAACCCTTTAAGAGGAACGCATTTGAAACGACCGATTGCGAGATTGAGCGGTTTCGATTCCGCCAAGGCTTTCGGTCCATTATCCGTTACCATGTGTCGATTCGCGATGTCGCGGCCGGATTAAGAAGAAAAATATGGATCACCGGCATGACCTACCCGAATTATAAAGCAAAACGTCTATATCGTCGATTGTCGGCAGATGCCCCTTGGCAAGGCATACCAAGCGCCTATCTCCCTTACAAACCCTTGGCCTTTATTCCCAATCTGAATATGTTCATTCAGATTTTTCCCTTCGACCGGCACCTCCCTCTTCTCCCGCTGCTGCTGTCCGGGCCGCCGGCGCTCACATCCCTTCTTCTAAAACAGTTTGGGCCAGGTAACTGGGAAATGGTACGCTGTTCCGTCGATCCGGTAAGATACCGCCCTTTATTGGGTATTACCTTCCGCTACACCATAGAAGCCATAGCCAATAAAACAGGAGAGCCAAAATCCAAAGTTTTCTACCTGAAGCATTATCGCGATGACAGCGGTGAACAAGTATACAAGCAGCTAAAGAAACTTTATCGATGCTTGTGCATTAAGGATGCGGGTTTCAACACCGTCAAACCCATCGCATACCTTGAAGATCTTCGGACTTTAATCTTAGATGCGGTCCCGGGACAATCATTGGAGCAGACCTTCCTTAATGGCGGCGATGTCCGGATGGCCGTCTCCAAAACCGCCCGCGCCTTAGCCAAACTTCACCTCAGCAAGCTCCCCACAAGCACCCACAGGTCTGCCAAAGGGACGCTGATCAGAGCCAAGAAAGCCGGAAGGCTGATCCAATGTATTCATCCCCATTTAGGGAAAAAGATGGAAACGATTCTCGATAAGCTGGCCTCAACCCTTAAAAACATGCCCCCTTGTCCCACCCATTTGGATCTAAAAGTCGATCATATCTTTATCGATGGCGATAAAATCATCTTTATCGATCTCGATTCATTTGCATTAAGCGACCCGGTTTTCGATCCGGCCAGTCTATTGGCGAGGATGGTTTTGCTTCCAAACCTCGCCGCCGTCCCTCGGTCGACAATCATTGAAGTATCGCAACGATTTTATACGGAGTATTTTTCGATGGTGCCGGACCATTGGCGGGACAAGCTGCCGGCCAACTATGTCTGTGCACTCTTGAAAGTGGCGCTTTATTACCTGCAACATCAAGAACGGAACAGCGAGAAAAAGATCCGCCGTCTTTTAAATATATGTACCGATTTATTATCTGCCCATCCGGCAGGAGATCCGCCATGGATAATCCAAAGTTCAGAAAGGATGACAGGATGAAAAAAACAAACACTTTTAAGGTCGGTTATTTTTTGAAACGTTACCCACGTCTATCCGAGACCTTTGTGGTCAATGAAATCCGAGAGCTGCAGCGGCAAGGGATTGAAGTCACGGTTTTCGCACAAAAGGCCGCGGATGAAAAAGTCGTTCACGAGAAAACGAAAATCCTGCAAGTCCCGATATACTATATGCCGCCGGTCAAATGGATTCCGGAGCAAGCCGCTTCTGTCAAATTCCTAAAAACCCTGTCGGCAAACCCACAGACCATCGGACGCCTGACGCTCTCCGGGAACTTATCCCTTACAAACTATCGGGCGCTCATAGAGGCCGCCATGGTCGCGCCCTTTATTCAAAGCCTCGGTATCGATCTCATTCATGCGCACTTTGCCACCTGGGCCGCCGCCGCCGCCGGCTTCGTCAGCCGTATCACAAACATCCCGTACACGTTTACGGCCCATGCAAAGGATATCTACCACAAAAGCGTTGATAAACCCGACTTGGCGAAAAAGATCACCGCCGCAAGATTTGCGATCACCGTCAGCGATTACAACAAACAATACCTCGAAGAGGTATTGAAATCCGAAGGAACGTCCGGACGGATCATCCGGCTTTATAACGGCATCGACTTGAATCAATTTCCCTACGAAGAAAGTGAAAAAGATCCCGGCTTGATTGTGGGCGTCGGACGACTGGTCCCAAAAAAAGGATTTGAGTATCTGATTAAGGCCTGTGACCTTCTGAATCGAAATGGGAAAAGCTTTCGTTGCCTGATCATCGGTGAAGGAGAAGAAAAAGACCGACTCGAAAAATGGATCAAGCTCTTCTCGTTAGAGAAACACGTCAGACTATTGGGCTCCCGGACACAAGAGGCATTGAAAGAGATTCTCAAAAAGGCCTCCGTGTTCGCGCTGCCCTGTATCGTGGACAAGGATGGAAACAGAGATGGTCTTCCCACGGTGCTCCTCGAAGCGATGGCCCTTGGCGTCCCGGTCGTTTCAACAAAAGTGACGGGCATTCCCGAAATGATCTCCCATGGAAAAAACGGCTTCCTCGTGGAAGAAAAAAACGCGGCGGCCTTGGCGAAAGCCATCGATCGCCTATTGGGCTCGCCAGCACTGCAAAAAGAATTTACGAAATCCGCCTACGACAAGGTCAGGAAGGATTTTAACATCACCGAGAATGTAGCGCTTTTAAAAGACCATTTCCTAGCCGAGGAACATCCAATCCGCACTCGGCGGGAAGCATCTTCATGAGAATTCTCTATATCTGCTCCGACACCGGCATCCCGGTGCGGGGAGGAAAAGGCGCATCTGTACATGTCAGGGAGTTCATCTCTGCCCTGACGCGCGCCGGCCATTCCGTGGTGCTAGCGGCACAGGTCCTCAATAAGTCTCCTTGGGAGCGTCCGGCGAACATCGAAGCCGATGTCATCCATGTCGAAGCAGAACCCCAAACCATTGCCGTATCAAAAAGATTTGAACTTTTTAACCAGGCCATCGGCGCAACGAACATCCTTCCTAAAGAAATTCGAAAGGTGCTCTACAATCAAGACATGCACGAACGCTTGTTCAGAAAATTCCGGAAGACGCCTCCGGATATCATCTACGAGCGTGCATCTCTATACGGAATTGCTGGCGCCTTGCTGTCACGCGACCTGAACGTACCGAGGCTTGTGGAACTGAATGCGCCTTTAACGGAAGAAAATACGCGCTATCAAAATGCAAGCGGCTTGGGGCCCCTTTCGGAGCAGTCGGAGCGCTGGTCCCTCATGGAAGCGGAGTTCGTCTTGCCCGTCTCGGAGGCTTTGCGCAAGCATGTGATATCGAAAGGGCTTGCACCGAACCGTGTCGTCGTGGTTCCCAATGCCGTGGATGAATCGGTATTTTATCCCGACCGACCCGACCCCTTCGTCAGAAATGCGTGGAAGCTTGGAGATGGCCCTGTGATGGGGTTTGTCGGGGGTTTACGTCCTTGGCATGGCGTCGAATGGCTGCCCGAACTATTGGAAGTCCTGCAAAAACGGTTTAAAAACCTTCAGTTCATGATTGTCGGAGAAGGGCCGCTGAGAGAAAAATTGACATCCGATTTCAAAAGAAGAGATTTAACGGAAAAAGTCATTTTTACTGGTTCATTGCCCCACGAAAGCATTGCGAAGCTCATCAGACAATTCGATATCGCGCTGGCCCCCTATCCTCGGCTCGATCATACATTCTATTTTTCTCCCTTGAAATTATTCGAATACATGGCCTGCGGGATCCCTGTCGTCGCCGCAGACATCGGCCAAATTACGGAGGTCGTTCGAAACGATGAAACGGGCTTACTCTATCCTCCGGGAAATTTCGAAGCGCTCACAAAGGCATGCAGCAAGCTTTTGTCCGATCCCGGCCTACGGGAACGCTTTGGAAAAGCAGCGCCCGTTCGGATTCAAAAAACCTATACCTGGTCCCGGAATGTTGAGCGCGTGATTCGACTTGCCGAACAATCTATTTCGAAAAAAAGAGAGGCGCATCAATGAGGGTGGAAGTAGTGGATCGCTTTGGAGTACGAAAGGATCCAAAAATGTCAACGCTGCCTTTGGCATTGAACCCGGAAGAGGTCCGTCGGCAGTTTCAGGAACGGCTTCAAGCCTGGATGGGAAACCAGACGTCGTTTTCCTTAAGAACGATCCGGGTAATTCGATACAAACCGGGCCGCCGTTGCCTGATCGAGTACGATCTCGACCGAATGATAACAAGCCAACAAAAGGAACGCCTCACCTTGATCGGAAAAATCAAGTCCCGGAGTTTTGGAAAATCTGGCTACCGACTCCTTAAATCCTTTTGGGATACAGGCTTCCAAACCGACAAAGGGGACGGCATTTCCGTTCCGGAGCCGGTCGGAACCATCCCCGCCTTCCGAATGTGGCTGCAACGAAAGGTGCCGGGGAAAATATCGACCGATCTACTCGCCAAGTCCGGCGCCGAATCGCTCGTTCAACGGATCGCAGAAGCGGCTTACAAACTACAGGAGGCCGGAGTGTCGACCCATCGAGAGCACTCCATCTCAGATGAAATCCGGATCCTCCACGAACACTTACCCAAAGTGACTAAGCAAAACCGGCGGTGGACCGAAAGAATCGATCGTTTACTGGAAGCCGCAGACCGGCTTGGCCGCGCCATACCCACACCGTGCAGGACCGGCATCCACAGAGACTTCTACGCCGACCAAGTGATCGTCGATGACGCCCGGCTCACACTGATCGATTTCGATCTCTATTGTCTGGGCGATCCTGGACTGGATATCGGAAACTTCATCGCACACATCACCGAGCAAAGCCTCCGTTTGCTCGGTGATCCTAAAGCGCTCAAGGATCAAGAACAGGCCATGGAGGAACGGTATGTCGAACTTCGCGGGAAGTGGGTTCGACCCTCGGTAAAAACCTATACCACGCTCACCCTGTTAAGACATATCTACCTCAGCACCTTATTTCCAGAACGCCGAACCTTGACGGCACCCCTATTGGAACTCTGCGAAGAACGTTTGAAGGTCACGCGATGAAAAATCAAAACCAAAACGAAAACTAAAAGAAGGGAAAGCGAATCATGACGACCAACAAGATAAGAGCAAAGAAAAAGCCGATCGAAGAAGAAACACGCTCCGTGGCCCGAAATCCATATCTCTTTGTGGTGGGGTGCCCGAGATCGGGAACAACGTTACTGCAAAGAATGCTGGATCACCATCCTCAACTGGCCGTCGCAAACGATACGCATTTCATTCCGGTGGGCATCCAAAGAAGATTTAACGGCGCCGATCCGCTTTTGACTCCCGACCTGGTCGATCGGGTGGTGCGATATCGACGGTTTCCGCGCCTCGGAATCTCTTTGGAAGAAGCGAAAAGGTCCGCTAAAACAAGCGAAACTTACAGCACTTTTGTCACTGCGCTCTACGATACCTATGCTCAGAAGCAAGAGAAGCAATATGGCGGGGAAAAAACGCCAGACTATGTCAAATATCTCCCCATGCTGCATGGGCTGTTTCCTTGGGTTAAAACAGCGCACATCATCCGCGACGGACGCGATGTGGCTTTATCGGCTTTGGAATGGGCCAAAGAAAAAAAAGGCCCGGGCCGATATGTCCTTTGGCAAGAAGACCCGGTTGCCGTCTGCGCGCTTTGGTGGCATCACCATGTCAGCCAAGGCATGCAAGATGGAAACGCCCTAGGACCGGCCCATTATTTCGAGTTGCGCTACGAATCGCTCAGCACCGAACCGCAAGCAGTGCTTTCGGAGTTGTCTCGCTTTTTAGACATCCCCTTTTCGAAGAAAATGGTCCACTATTACGAAGGCAAAACGAGAATGGAAGCTTATAAAAAAGGTGAGATCTCGGTTAAAAAAGCTTGGCTGCCAGCAACGCCGAAGCTGCGTGACTGGAGAAAGAGGATGGAAGAGCGAGACCTCGCCCTTTTCGAAGCCCTGGCGGGGAATCTCCTCTCGAAGCTGGGATACGAACGGGCCTTTCCCTCCATCCCTCCTCGGATGACGACCCTTGCGGAAAAATACCGGAGATGGTGGGATGCGGAAATGGTCCGAAAACAATCCAAAAGACAGGGATAATGACCAAAGGTCAAGCGCGTTTCCGGACACAGCGGTCCCGGCAAAATCTTAAGTTAGCCCCCCCGCAATTCATGAATCGATCGACCTGAAGCGCAAGGATGAATCCGGAGAAAAAGGATCAGTCATCCAGCAGGTGAGATGTTGAAAACAAAAAAACGATACGTCTTTAAAAAAATCCTCATCGACCACTTCAAAGGGGTCAAAGGACCGCTTCTGCTTGCGGCCGTCTGCATGATCGGGCTGACGGTATCGGAGCTCCTCAATCCCTGGCCGATCAAAATTATTTTCGACTATATTCTCTTGGAAAAACCCTTGCCCGACCACCTTTCTTTTTTGGGAGCAGTCTTCCGAGAAGGGAAAATGTTCGCATTGCTTTCCATTTCGGGATCGATCCTCGTAATTGCACTCCTGCGTGGGTTTTTTGCCTATGCGCAATTATGGCTGACATCCCGTATCGGTTTCCAATTGGTCTACGCGCTCAGAGTAAAACTCTTTGCACACCTCCAAGGACTCTCGTTATCCTTTCACACCCGGGAAAGATCTGGAGAGCTAATGACCAAAGTTTCAGGAGATACAAAAATTTTAAGAGAACTCTTCTCACAATCCACCCTCACGCTGACCGCGCACATCTTGAAGATCGCCGGCATGTTGGTGGTGATGTTTTTTATGAACTGGCAACTGTCTCTCATCGTGTCGGCCAGCTTCCCACCGCTCATCTATTCCCTCTTTTATACCTTCCGGAATATCAAAAAAACTGCGAAGAAACAACGAAAAGAAGAGAGCAAGGTCGTCTCCCGCATCAGCGAAATACTCACGATGATCCCACTCGTTCAATCCTATGCACGACAGGAATACGAAACGGAACGCTTTGAAACAGACAGCGCACAGACCCTAAAGGAATCGCTCCGGATAGAACGGATGGTTGCCGGCACGACACGAATGGTAGAAATCATCTGTGCCGGCGGCGTTGTCGCTTCAATCTTCTTCGGTTCCTTGCAGGCACTCAAAGGACTGATTACTCCGGGGGATTTGCTCGTTTTTATCTCTTACGTTCGTAACATGTACACGCCGCTCAAGAAACTTCCCAGGCTGTTGTCTAAATTTTCAAAGGCCATGGCCAGCGCCGATCGGATCGCGGATCTTTTTGAAGTGGAACAGGAAATCAAAGATCACCCCAAAGCCATCATCATCCAAAAAATGAAAGGGGAAATCAAATTTAAGGATGTTTCGTTTCGCTACGACAAGGGCAGCCCCACTTTAAACAAGGTGTCATTTACAATTTCTCCGGGCCAGCGCGTTGCACTGGTCGGAGCGTCCGGAGCGGGAAAATCAACGATCGCAAAACTCCTCCTCCGCCTCTACGACATCCAAGACGGTGAAATTTTGATCGATAATATCGATATCAAATTGTACAAGAGAGAGGTACTCCGCAGAGAAATCGGGATTGTCCTTCAAGAAGCCATTCTGCTTGGGACAACCATTCGAGAAAATATCCGTTACGGGAAACCGGAAGCCACACAAGAAGAAGTCGAGAAAGCGGCCCGGTATGCACACGCCGACGACTTTATCCGACGTCTCCCCCATGGCTACGAAACGATTATCGGAGAACGCGGATGCACTCTTTCCGGGGGACAACGCCAACGTATCGGGCTTGCCAGGGCAATTATCCGGGAGCCTTCCGTCCTGATCCTAGACGAGCCCACATCGGCGGTCGATGCCGAATCGGCAAGGTTTATCCAAGCATCCATGCGAAAATTCCAGAAAGGAAGAACCGCATTGGTCATCATCCACCAGCTGGACGGCATGGCCGACTTTGACCGGATCATCGCTTTAAAAGACGGCCTCGTGATCGAAGAAGGACAACATCAGGAACTGCTTTCGCGAAGGGGTTACTACGAAGAGCTCTATCGGCTTCAAAACCCCGTATAACGCGTTTCGATAAACCGATGATGAAACAGATTTTTGTTGAGCGGTTGGATGAAGTGCTTTTACCATCGGGACAAGCTAAAAAAAAGGGCGGATAGGCCCTCACAGTCCGGTCCATCCAAATAGAGATGAAGAAAAGTGACGACAAACCAAAGGCAGATGATGTACGGAACCATTTCAGGCAGATACCCTCTTCTCGCAATGACGGCCCTATGGTTCATCTTAATGCCGACGGGGAAAGGAAAGGCCGCTCAGAGAGAACTCGTGAATTTTCCAAGTGAAGTAGGAGAACCCGTTGTCTTCATGATCGACCCCGAGGCCTCTCCCCCCTTAAGGCACGAAGTGACACCGCGGTTTTCCTGGGGCACCAAACTGAACCTCGAATTCCGTCTTCGCGATAATCGGGATCTTCGGTCGAACAAAGACGACCTCGACACGCGGACCCGCGGAAGCCTCACCATCGCCGGTTTGTACTTATCGGCTCCGAGGGTGCTGGAACCGCGTTTCGAGTTTTTTGGAGAACTTAGAATCGAACGGTTCGTGATTCAAAAAGAAGGAAAAAAAAGATCCAACCATGAGACCGATGCGGACTTTAGGAAAGGTTATCTATTGTGGCGGCACTTTCTTCATCCGTCCCTCCAGCTGAAAGTAGGTCGCCAGAAATTCCGAGATTTCAGGGAATGGATTTATGACGAAAACCTAGACGCCATTCGCATCATATACGAGGACGACCCACTGGAGCTGCACCTTTCCTACAGCACCAACCTCTTCGATCCGGACAAACCAAAAGATAAGATCAAAAACGTCATCCTACATGGTATTTACAAAGTTTGGAAAAAAGACAAAGCCGCTGCCTATATCATCGATCGACGAGGCCGGCGTGATGACGACGACCCCCCTTTTCATTTGACCCATGTCGGCGTGTCGTGGAAAGGAAAATCGCTTAAACGGCAGCAATATTGGCTGGAAGCGGCCACCGTTTCCGGAGATGAGGCCGGGAAAGACGTTCGGGCATACGGATTCGATGTCGGATGGACCGCGCGATTCAAGCACCCACTCAAACCCGCGCTGACCTTCGCCTACGCCTTCGGCTCCGGCGACGCCAACCCGGACGACCAGCGCGACCGAAGTTTTCGGCAGACCGGTCTGCAAGACAACTCCGCAAAGCTGCGCGGCGTGATTCGAATCGAACAATATGGGGAACTGTTCGAGCCGGAATTAAGCAACCTCATGATCGGCACCTTCGGCATCGGGTTCCGGCCCATGAAAAAAGGATCACTCGACATCGTGTTTCATCATTACCACCAAGTCTGGTCCCTTCAAGAACGGAAAAATCCCCTCCGGGACGCGGGGATCAAGGCGGATCCCAATGGGGAATCTCGAAATCTCGGCAACGAAGTCGATCTGATCTTCGGCTGGAAGGTAACAAAGGATTTTAGGCTGGAAGCCATCGCAGCGGTCTTCCGGCCGGGGAGGGCTTTTTCACACAAGAGTGCAGCCTTTTTAGGAAAGATCAAGATACGGCTGCTGCTATAAACATCGGTGGCGGCGGAGAGAATAAATAAAATGAAAGGCTTCATTTTCGAGCAGGCAAAGGCAAGCGCGCCGATCTTTGGAATCTTCAAGGGAATCTTCAAGTTTCTCGTTTTCACCCTTGTTCTTGCAGCCTGCGGCGGAATCGTTCCCCCGCCGCCGGACACGGACATAAAACCGGAAGTGAAATCGACCTCTCCGGCGGATCAAGAAGGGGGGGTCGCCTTCAATCGGGCGATCTCAGTCACATTTAATAAAAAGATGTCACCGGCGACCGTCACGAAAAACAGCTTTTTTCTGGAAGAAGACGTCTCCGGCATCCCCGTGCCCGGTGTGCTGAACGTAACCGGCGTGTCCGCAACCTTAAAACCGGACGCGCTTCTTCTAGGAGACACAAGCTATGTCGCAACGCTGACCACCGGGATAGAAGATCTCTCCGGAAATGCAATCGATCAAGTCCACCGTTGGCGATTCACAACCGCCTCAGCCGGAAGTCCCGGCAGCACGGATGACACGCCTCCCGTCATCGTCTCCACAAACCCTAAAAACGGCGCAGCAAACGTTCCAACGAATACCCACATCACGGCAACCTTCAGCGAGGCGCCCGATCCGGCGACCGTGAACTTCGAAACCTTCAATGTCAGCAAGGGCATGAATGCGCAAGACATTTTCGTCTCCGGGACGGAGGCGACCTTTATACCGGAAACCAACCTCGAACTCGGAAAAGACTTCACGGTCACCCTCACCACCGGGATAAAAGATTTGGCGGGCAATCCCCTTTCCGAAGCGTTTATCTGGTCTTTTTCGACCGGCAGCGAACCCCCGGACGATGATGGATAGATGATGGATAATAGTTGCTTCCGCCATTCTCAGCCGAAACACCAGAGGACTTTACCTTAGCCAACCATCCCGTCATTGCCGTGCTTACTCGAATTCCACCTCTTCGGCATCAATATCGCCCAAAACCAGGCTCCCCTTGGCTTTCACCAGATCGTCCGCTTTGACCTGTGAGAAGAAGGCGACGCGCCCGATAGATACATCCCTGCGATCTTTAAAATTAAGATCCAAGACACCGGATGTATCCACCCTCACACCCAAGAGGATCAAGTCCGATCCGGCGATGCTATCGACAGGGGCCTGAAACCGGACAGGATCACCCTGCTTGTTATTATCGCGTTCGACCCGCGTGGCGGTAATAACACCATTGGATAAGTAGGCACGAATTTCCAAGCGGTCGCCGACTGAAATATCTGCGACACTGGAAAAGGGATCGGGCGGAGATGTTTTTTCCTCAAATCCCGTCGCTCGATTGATGACCACCGTCTTGCCTAGGATAACAACTGTCGCGGGCGTCACCGTTTCATTCACCGCTTCCACATTGGCCTCGATCTTGATGCGATCACCGTGGAATTTGACTGTCCTCGCCACCAACACGCCGCCGGCATTCATCGACCCTTCCACTTCCAAGCGGACATTTTTGACAAGGTCGTCGGGCGCGCCGTCTTCGAAGCGCGTCCCCGCGCCGGTGATGACGGCCTGAGGACCCACCGAAAATGCCCCAACTCCGGTGCTTACGTCTATGGGAGCCGTCACGACGGTGACCATGCCTTCGAGTTCGACATTGTCGTTCTCCTTTCCGCCGAGGGTGTCGTCCTCTATTTCAATGCTGGATGCGATAAGGTTCGCGCCGCTTCGCGTTCCCTTCACCTCGACCCGTTTGCCATTTGCAAGCGTGATTGTCACGAAGCTGAAATCCACCACTTGGCTCCCGATGGAAAAGGTTGAGGTTGGATTCGAAAGGCCGGTGACGCGTCCCTTCAACTCGAGATCGACCCCGGTATCGGGAACCCGGCGAATAAAGGTGGCCTGGATCCGGTCATCGTCAAAAACCAATCCGCTGACCTCAACCTTGTCATTGTCCGCCAAGGGGTCGGCGCCGGTGAATCCGCTGGTGCCCTCAAACTTCGTAGAGTCATCGACAATGACCGTCCGGCCCAAGGCCACGAGGCTGTTGGTCGCCGGATCCCGGCTGTCCACCGGGCCTTCCACTTCCGCCTCGTACACGACCTGCGTCGCCGTAACGCCGTCTTCTCCGACAAGGACCCGGACAACCATGCCGACCGCAAGCCCGCTCTGCGTCCCGGGTGCATCGTCTATCGTAAACTCGGCCCCGTCCGTATTAAACGCCACGCCGTTGACAATCACACTTCCAAATCCGGTCACCGTGCCTTCGCTGATACCCGTGCCGCCGATGCCGCCGCCGGCGGTAATGCCGGTGCCGCCCACACCGCCGCTGCCACAGGCGTGAGACAGGATGCCGATAAAAAAGACCGGCAAAAGCGATTTGATAACGTTTTTCATTGATCTCCTTCCCTGTGATCTTCTTCAAAGTAGAAAACGCTGATCCCCGCCCGTTTACGGCCGGTACCTTCGATGGAAGGATTCGTATCTCGGTCATGCTGGGCCAGCCAAAGATCCATCTCTTCCAGAAGCGCTTGACCCTGTTTCGAGGACAATTGCCGGAACCGTTCCAAGATCTCAACCGGCAGGTTGTCGTAGGTGACATTTCGTTGGAAAAATCGATCTTCTTTTGAGCAAATATTATGATCAATGGTCGCAATGAGGTCCTTGACTTCGGTTCCCAAAATCGTCAGCTTTTCACCTTCTTCCGTATCCGGAAGATAGGCGCGCGCCTTTAAGCGGATGCGATCGTTCTCCAATCGTTCCACGCTATTCACGCGCAGGAGTTCGTCCAGCATCGCCCTCACCGGCATATCGCCGCTGTACTTTTTCACAAGCGCGCTAAAAGTTGCACCGCTTCCTTCCACCAATAAATCCGCAGGCTGTCCATCGGTCTTTAAAAATTCACGGTCCCGCACCCACCCGCTGACCACGCGCGCCGCACGATGATATTGTTGAGAAATGGCCTCGTCGCCTTCGTGAAGACCGGGCAGTTCCTTGATGCGGCGAACCTCTTTGCGGGTCAGTCCGGTGATAATCGACACCCTGGAATCGGTCTGTTTTCTTCCTGGAATCCCAAACTCCTCGATCGACACGGTCACATAAACCCGCTTGGCCAGATCCGCAAAGGTGCCGTAAGGCACATTGTTACGCAGAAAAATACGCACCAAGGGACGAAGTAACTTTAAAACCGCTGAGAATAATATTTGGTTGGTTTTAGATGTCATTATTGGGATTATATTCCCAAAATATTAATTTGTCAACACATTTATGATGCTTGGTAGATCAATATGAACAAAGACCCAAAAGTAAAGGCATATGAGCCATCACTACTCTGGTTGCCAGTTCATCATTTTGACACTTATGACAATGGAAATATAACACATCTCGGCCACAGGTACCCGGTGACCGCTGAGCAAAACCGATGGATAAACCTTTGATTCAAAAAGAAGAAACAGAAAATACGCCCCATCATACACACTTCTCTATCGTTTTGAAACCGGGCCTAAAATTGGAATCGGCATTCGAACTAGATGTGAAGGAAAATTCAGGAACCGGTCCGTTCTGTGGCGGCTTGAAGTCATGCCATTTAGACAAATCAGCATTGAATTTGATCACGATTGAGGCATGGATCGAATGGCTCCCTTGTGAAAGGATATAAGGTATGGTAAAAAATGCACTATCAAACGATGAAGCGGATGATCTATTTTACATATTTGTTATTTCTGGCGTCTTCCTTTCTCTCTTGGAATCCTGTCGCCGCCGAAGGCCCAACGCCGCCCCCATTCGAATTGACATCCCTCGAAGGGGAACGATTCACCAATGAAGAGATGTCCGGCAAGGTCACCCTTTTTATCTTTTGGGCTTCCTGGTGCGGGGTGTGCCGCCAGGAGCTTCCCCAAGCCCATCTTCTTCATAAAAAAATGGCAGGCCGTCCCTTTCAGATTGTTGCAGTTGGATTTAGAGATTCAGAAAACAATATCCAAAACTATGTCAAGGACCATCCCGATGTTTTTTCCTTCCCCGTTTATTACGACAAAGGGGACCGAGTGGCTTCCCAATTCGGCGCCGTGGCCACACCGACGCTCTTTCTCTTCGATAAAAAGGGACAACTCGTCGTTCCTTATCGCGGAGGAGGCTTGTTTGAGCACCCGAAGTTTCAAAGGACCTTGCTGGGGATCCTATAAGAAGGAGGCGGATCATTCCCGCGTACGAATATATCATCCAAGCCAAAGAAAGAGACGAGGCGATCGCGATGCTGATTCGCTGTCCCCGGATCGGCGTGGATACCGAAGGCGATTCGCTTTACAGCTACCGCGAAAAAGTCAGTCTCATTCAAATATCCGGTGGGGACCGCCATTTTATTTTCGATCCGCTTCTGCTCGATACCGTCGAGCCGCTTCGCTCCCTCTTTGAAAACACATCCGTTTTAAAAATTTTACACGGAGCGGACTACGATATCGTATCCCTGAAACGAGATTTTAAATTCCACACCAGCCCCATCTTCGATACCGCCCTCGCCGCCCGCGCAATCGGTATAAAACGTTTTTCCCTTCAAGACATCATCGAAAAATATTTTCAAATAAAACTCATCAAAAAATATCAAAAAGCGAATTGGGGGCTTCGTCCCCTTTCGAAAGGACACTTGGAATATGCCTGCTGCGACACCGCTTATCTCGAAGACCTTTATAGCATCTTAAAGGAAGAAGTTCAAAAAAAGGGAAGAGGTGACCAAATGGCGGAAGAATGCCGTTTGATGGAAGACCTCACCTGGAACGGAAAAAAATTTGACCCGAACGATTTCCTGAAAGTGAAGGGTGCGCGTCTGCTTCCGGAGCGCTCTCAAAAAGTGCTCAGGGCATTGGTCACCACGAGAGATCGGCTGGCCCAGGAGCGAAACTGCCCGTCTTTTAAGGTGGTCTCAAGTGGACACCTTCTAAGAATTTCAAGCGAACCGCCAAAGGATATCGCAAAATTGAAACAATTGTTTCCAAATGGAAATCGTGCCATCTTAAACAATCTATCGCTGTGGATAGACGCAATCGAAAACGGAAAAAAATCAAAGGACCCCCTTCCACAACCCGAACGACGATCGAACACGCCGATGTCATCCAAGCTGGAAAAAAGTCTCAAACATTTAAAACAATGGCGGAATAAACAGGCGGAAGTCGAGGGAGTCGAACCGGCCATGGTGCTCACGGCCAATATCTTATCGGAAATTGTTCGATATCGACCGGCGACCCTAAGCGATCTGGAGTCCATCCCACTGATCAGAACATGGCAGATTCGCCGTTACGGCCCAATGATCATCAAAGCCATCGCTCAAATAACGCAACAACACCAATAAGCGGGATCCTTACGAAAAAGGAAGGGAACCCTCCAGTCGCGTTCGAATTTTAGCTTTCGCAAGGGTCCTTTGAAGTCCGCATCGAATTGACACTTTTCGAGTATTCTCTGTAGAATGACATCATGAGTCGAAAACGTGCAGTACTTTATATATCGCTGCTGATATACTATCTGATGGGGTCTGCGGGATGCAGCGGTTCCGCGCGAAGCGCCGTCCTCACGAAACCGGAAACCGGTCTAAAAACCGAATCGAAATCCCACACCTCCGAATCCCCTTATTTCCATATAGACAGTATCGAAAACGGGAAAATCATCCATCTTCCCACCGGGCTGGAAATCACGGAAGAGCGCTTGATCGACACACTCTCGACCGCACGGATTATTTATGTGGGAGAAGTCCATGACAGTTTGGAAGATCATGGTGTTCAACTCAAAATTCTTCGAGGGCTTTTCGAGCGTTTTCCGGGGCAAGTCGCCGTCGGCATGGAAATGTTCCGTCATCCGTCGCAGCCGAAACTCGATCGTTGGACAGCGGGAGAAATGGACGACAAGACGTTTCTGAAACTTTGGCACCAAGACTGGGGCGGTGATTACGGATACTACGAAGCGCTCTTAAACTACATCGGAGAAAAAAAAATACCCTTGATCGCACTCAAACCCTCTCAAGAAATGGAAGTAAAAATAGGCATGATGGGCATTGAGGGGCTTTCGGAAAACGATCGAAAAAAACTTCCGGAAATCGACCGTAACGACCCTTACCACACCCAGGCGCTGAAAGCCATTTTCAAAGGACATGGTCCGGGCTCGGACCGTTTCGCATCGTTCCATGAAACAATGCTGCTTTGGGATGAATCAATGGCGGAAAATCTCGTAAGATACCTGTCTTCACCCGAAGGAGCGGATAAAAAAATCCTGGTCTTTGCCGGCGGGTTCCATGTGGGCTACGGATTCGGCATACCCAGACGGGTATACCGCCGCCTTCCCGTACCCTATCGAATCGTGATGCCGCACTCGAACGATTTTCCGAATGAAAAAAAAATGCTGAATGTCAAAACCCCGGACCTACCCCTCCCGTTTTCCGACTATATTTGGGGTGTCCCCTATCGCGAACTACAAGAAAAGAAAATCCGATTGGGCGTATTCATCGAACGTTTCCAAGCCGGCATCCGAATCAGCAAAGTGATGCCCGATTCTCCTGCGCAACAAGCCGGCTTGGCGCCCGGAGACATCGTCATGTCCTTCGACGGGCAAACCATGACGGATCCCTTCGATTTAACCTACGCCGTTCAACAACAGAAACCGGGGGCAACCGTCAAGATCGTCGTGATTCGCAAAGGAAAACAAATCGAAACCGAGGCCGTGTTAAAGGTCTCCGGCCACCCCTAATGAATCGCGCTGAACACGCATCGGAAGCGCCCTCCCCATTTTTGGTCGCGCAATTATCCCGACTTCCGAAAGGGCGCGTCCTCGACATCGCATCCGGATATGGACGGAATGGGATCTATCTTGCTTCCCAAGACGGATTTGAAGTCGAGGCCTATGACAGGGATGAAGCGGCCGTTTCATTCAGCAATCAAAAGGCGGAGCGATTGAATCTCTCGTTCTCTGCCCGCTGCATCAACTTGGAGCATGCCTTCCCTGCCGAGCATCGTTATGCGGTGGTCACCTGCTTTTATTACCTCGATCGAAACATCATCCAGCAGATCAAATCGGTGCTTGAGATCGGGGGCGTGATCGTTTATGAAACCTTCCTCATCGACCAACACGAGCAGTTCGGAAAACCGGCACGGTCTTCCTTTTGCTGGCGGCACAACGAGCTCCTCGAAAGCTTTCTCGATTTCCGGGTGCTTTATTACCATGAAGGCATGATGGTTCCGCAGGACAAAGAACCGCAGACAAACAGGGGGCGCTGGGTTGCGCAATTGCTCGCCGAGCGGATCGCCTAAGCCGTTTCCGATGACCGCATGCTTTCGAAATACACCGATAAAACCATTATTTCAAACGGATTAAAGGACCGGGAACGATGCAAAAATTAATGATGGTCGGGCTCGGCGGATTTATCGGAGCCGTCCTCCGATATCTTCTCAGCGGCTGGGTTCAAACGTGGACAAAAAGTGCGGTTTTTCCATATGGCACGCTGGCAGTCAACCTACTCGGCTGTTTGGGGATCGGACTGTTGTCCCACCTCGTCGAGGCGAGAAACCTCTGGAGTCCCGAAGCGAGGATGTTTGTCTTCATCGGTACGCTCGGCGCCTTCACGACTTTTTCCACTTTTGGAAACGAAACGATGAAATTGTTGCGAAACGGAGAAACCCTCCTTTCATTCATGAATATCGGCGCCCATACGATTCTCGGTCTCGCCGCGGTGTGGCTGGGCCAGGTATGCGCCGAATTGATATGGAGCTAAGCGACCTTGCGCTTGCCTGAAGAAGGATCACTCCTACGGATTTTTTTGGGTGAAAGCGATAAACATAAGGGCAAGCCTTTATACGAATGGCTGGTTCTCAAAGCCCGCGAAGAAGGATTGTCCGGTGCCACGGTATTGAGAGGGATAATCGGCTTTGGTAGAAACAGCCGCATTCATACCTCGAAAATATTACGTCTCTCCGAAGATCTGCCCGTCATCGTCGAAATCGTCGATACGCCCGAAAAACTCGAAAACTTCCTGAATAAAATCGATGTCGTCATCCGGGAAGGCCTGGCGACCATGGAAAAAGTACAGGTCCGGTTTTATCGGGGGCGTGATCCATCCACGGCCGGATAAAGCACCCCCACGACAAGCTCTGCCGCATCCATGCCCAATCGACCGGCTGCGCGCTCACGCCTCCAATACAATCGATCATCGTTCTTTCATTCGGATCATGACAAAAATCGCCAAGGTCGATATATGAATATTGATCATCCCCTGGAGCGCTTGAAAATGCCGATCGCTCAGCGCGAACAAACCGGAAAATCCCCAATACAGTATGATTTGAGAAAAGGCGAAGATAAAAAAACAGATCAAGCCCCAAGGACGCCTGATCCACAAACCGAATACGGTGACCGTCGCCAACTGTGCGTACACCGCCTCCGAAACCCTCAAAGGAATCGTCATCTCTTCCAAACTCACAAGCCCCGCACCAAAGAGATTCAAGAAATGAAAAACCGCGCCGGCCGCATAGAGCACCGCCAGCACGCGCAAATAAATGCCCATCCAAGGCCGCTCACCGGCATGCAAGAGCGCGATCAATCTATTCACCGTGAACCCGAATAAAAAAAAGCCGAGGAACGCCCGAGAATAGAACCATCACATCCATTGCTCCAACATTGTCCGTACCCATCCTATCCATCCACAGCCCTTTTATTAACCCGGCCATTAAATAGAGTGTTTAAGCTGCATAAGCAATTTTTGGA